>RFRL01000218.1 GCA_009924545.1 Planctomycetia bacterium
ATCATGGCATCCCCGACCAACGGCTCTTCCCCCGGTTCTACGACCTCGCCCCGCGGCGGTTCCTCCCCTGCGGGACGCCGCAAGCGGATCCTCCTCGCCGGCCTGGTGGGGCTCCTCGCGTGGTGGGTGATCGACCGGCTGCTCGTGGACCGTCGCCCCATCGTGGTCGGCCTGCTCCATTCGCTCACCGGCATCGATGCCCCCGTCGAAAAAATCCTCCTCGATGCCGAAATCGCCGCCCTCACGGAGATCAACGCCAATGGAGGGCTGCTCGGCAGGCCGATCCGCTGGGAGGTGGCTGATGGCGGGTCGGATGCTCAGGCGTTCGCCAGGCAGGCAGCACGGTTGATCCGCGACGAGGGGGCGTGCGTCCTGGTTGGCTGCTGGGGACCGGGCGGACGCAAGTCGGTCATCCGGGTTGTCGAGGCCAACGACCACCTGCTCATCTACCCGGGGCGGTACGAGGGCTTGGAGCAGTCTCCCAACGTGATGTACACCGGTCCCGTCCCGAGCCAACTCGTCGGTCCCGGTGTGCGCTGGCTCCGTGAGGATTACGCGGCCGAGCGGTTCTTCCTCGTCGAAGCGGACGATCTGTGGGGACGGGCGGTCGTGGCTCTGGCAGAGGACATCCTCGGTGGGCTGGGCTGCACGGTGGTGGGTCGAACGCTGATCGCCGACGAAGACGACATCACCGTGGCTGTCGCGGCGATCGTCGCATCCCGCCCGGATGCGGTCATCAGCACGCTCGAGTGGCCGGGCACGGCCGACCTGTCACGAGCCCTGCGGAGCGCCGGCGTGCGTCCGGAATCCCTCCCCGTGCTCGCCCTTCCCCGCGGAACGTCCCTGGTCCCTGCCCGGGAGGGGATCACGGGAGTTTCCACGGCGGTGGTGGCCGGCCCCGGGCTGCCGGCCGGGTCGGGGCCACCGGCCGGAAGCGCGGTTTCCGATCCCCCCACGGACCGTCCAACCACCGAGGCTGCAGCCGGCGCCACCAGCGGCATCCGGTTGTGGGCGCAGGCGGTCCGGGATGCCGACACCACCGATGTCCGCCAAGTCCGGGATGCGATGCGGCACCAGAGCATCGCCACGCCTGAGGGCATCATCGCCATCGATCCCGGTACGCAGCACACGTGGTACCGCGTGACCGTCGCGCGGATCCGGTCCGACGGACGGTTGGATGCCGTTTCGGGAGGCACCGCCGCAGCCCTCCGCCCGGTGCCCTACCCGATGACCCGCTCCCGGGCTCAGTGGGACCAACTCGCCGCCGCGTCGTTCCGCCGTTGGGGCGGTTCGTGGGTCCCCCCGCGGGCCCCGGCGAACACGACGCTGCCGCCGCCCGCCGCCCCCGCTGCGGGGGCCTCCCGATGACGCCACGCTCGCTGGGCTCCGGGACCATGGAGCACGCGATGCCGCGTTCGATCGCGGGTCGGCTCTTGTTCTGGTTCCTGGTGATCGCGCTCATCCCTTGTGCGATCCTCACCGCGACCACCGCGCGCATCGCCACGCGCGCGCTGGAAAACTCCGTGCGCCGCAATCTCAACCAGATCGCCGCCGCGAAGGCCAACGAACTGGAGACGTATGCCCACGAGCGGATCGGCGACGCCGCGACGCTCGGGCGTTCACCCGACGTCGCCCGTGCGATCCGGAGTTTGTCGGAGGCCCGCCGGTCGGCGACAGCGGGCAGTCCGGCAGCGCCCGCCCCCCCCGAAGTGACCTCGTTTCTCGATTTCGCGGCGCGGTCGTCGGGCTACTCCCAACTGCTCCTCGTGGACGACGCTGGCACCGTGCTGTTCTCGCTCGAGGATTCGCCCGCTGTCGGAGCGTCGCTCGTGGAAGGGCAACTCACCGAATCCGAACTCGCCCGCGGCTACAACCACGCGCGATTCCTCCTGCTCTCCGACATGACGGGGTTCCAGTCGTACGGGGTGGCGCAGCGTCCGCTGGCCTTCGTCTTCAGCCCGGTGTTCGACGCCGGTCGGGTGATCGGCGTGCTGGCCCTCGGCTTGGGTCCTGAGTCACTGTGGCGCATCCTTGACGACTGGAGCGGCCTGGGGGAGACCGGGGAAATCATGGCCGCCGAGCGGAACGGGGACGACGTGATGATCACGACCCCGCTGCGGCACGCTCCCGACGCCGCGTTCCGGCTCCGCATCCCGCTGGAAAGCCCGCGCGGCCAGGCGGTGCTGCGGGCCACCCGCGGCGAACGCGGCAATGGCACCGGCCTCGACTACCGTGGTGAGAACGTGGCGGCGGCGTGGTGCTACCTGCCGAGCCTGCGCTGGGGCATGAACGTCAAACAGGATGCCCGTGAGGCGTTCATGCTCGTCAACTTCCAACGGGCCACGATCATCTGGCTCTCGCTGGCCACGATCGTCGGGGTGACACTGGCGGCCTTCGTCGTCGCCCGGACCATCTCCACACCGATCCGCACGGCGGTGGGGGTGGCGCGCCAGGTCGCCGGAGGCGACCTGCGGGCCAACGTGGGCATCGGCGCCGACGACGAGACCGGTGCGCTCCTGGCGGCCATCCAGACCATGACCAACGACCTGCGCGGGCTCATCGGCCGGATCCAGAAGTCATCGGTAGCCCTCATTTCCACCGCCACCGCGATCCAGGCCACGAGCACCGAGCAGCAGCAGGTGATCAGCGACTATGGGGCGTCGACGAGCGAAGCCGTGGCGGCCGTCAAACAGATCTCCGTCACCAGCCAGGAGTTGGTACGGACGATGACGGAGGTCAACGACATGGCCGCCCACACCGGGGAGATGGCGGCCGAGGGCCGGGGCAATCTCGCCGGCATGGGGGCGACGATGAGGCAACTGGCCGACAGCACGTTGTCGTTCAGCGCCAAGCTGGCGGTGATCAGCGAGCGCGCCGCGAACATCAATCTCGCCGTGACGACAATCACGAAGGTGGCCGACCAGACGAACCTGCTGTCCATCAACGCCGCGATCGAGGCGGAGAAAGCGGGTGAACTCGGCCTCGGTTTCCTGGTGGTGGCCCGGGAAATCCGCCGCCTCGCCGACCAGACCGCGGTGGCGTCGCTCGACATCGAACGGATGGTCAAGGAGATGCAGAACAGCGTCTCGGCCGGCGTCATGGAGATGGACAAGTTCACCGACCAGGTGCGCAGCGGCGTGCGCGAGATCGGCGACGTATCGGCGAAACTGTCCGACATCATCTCCGCCGTGCAGGGGATCAGCGGCCGCTTCGGTCAGGTCACCGAGGGCATGCGGGCCCAGTCGCAGGGCGCCGAACAGATCCGCGAGGCGATGATGCGGTTGGCCGAGGGTGCCGCGCGGACGGCGGAATCGCTCACCGACTTCAACAGCGCGACGATCCACCTCCGCCAAGCCGTCGGCGACCTCAAGGAGGAGGTTTCGCGATTCACGATCTGAAGCCCCGCAGCCGGCGGGTTCCAGTCGCCCATCGCCTCCGCCACACCATGCAATTGATCACCTTCACCGTGGGCGGGCAGGCGTTCGCCATCGAATCGCGTTCGGTGATCGAGGTGCTGCCCCTCGTCCCGCACCGCCCGGTGCCCCTGCTCCCGGACTACGTCAGCGGGATGTTCACCTACCGGGGGCGCCTCGTGCCCGTCATCGATCTGGGCATCCGCCTCCGCGGCCGGCCCGCGGAGCGACGGCTCAGCACCCGGATCGTCGTCGTCGAGTTCACCACACCGCCGGCCGCGGACGATGGCGGTCACGACGTGCGCGTGGGGCTCGTCGCCGAGAATGTCATCGCCACGTGTCGCGCCGAGGAGGCGGACGCCTCCTACCCTGCGTTCCGCCTGGAGGACGCCCCATTCATGGCGGGACTGCTCCGGCTCCGGGGAATCACCGTACACCTGCTCGCGGTCGAGCGGTTGCTGCCCCCGGACATCGTCGCCGGCCTGTTCCCCCGAAGTACCGGGCGGGCCCTGCCATGACCCCACTCGACCCCGCACCAGCCATCGCCGCCGAGGCCCTCCTGCGCCGCTGGATCGGCCTCGATCCCGGCACCGTGGGGCATGCGGCCATCCGGCGTGCGGTCCGCAAACGCATGACCACCCTCGGCCTCGACGACCTCGAGTCATACACCCGTCTTGCCGATGCCGACACCCTCGAGCGAGACCTCCTCGTCGAGGAGGTGGTGGTCGCCGAAAGCTGGTTTTTCCGCGACCCGCAGGTGTACGGGTTCGTGCGGCGATTCATCTGCGACCGGGTCACCGTTCGCGAACGGCTGCCGGTACGCGTGCTGAGCGTGCCCTGTGCAGCCGGCGAGGAGCCCTACTCCCTCGCCATCTCCCTCCTCGATGCCGGCGTCGATCCGGCGGCCTTCGTCATCGACGCCTCGGACATCAGTCGTGCCGCCCTCGACCGGGCGCGCGCCGGCCGCTACACGACAAATGCCTTCCGGACCGCCGATCTCGCCTTCCGCGATCGGTGGTTCCGCACCGATCAGGGGTGTGCCGTGCTCGCCGCGGGTGTCCGGGGGGCGGTGCGCTTCACCTGGGGCAACCTCCTCGACGAGACGTTCGCCTCGTCGGCCCTGGCTGCCGGACGGGCCCCGTACGACGTGGTCTTCTGCCGTAATCTGCTCATTTACCTGACGGTCGAGGCTCGCGCCGACGTGGAGCGGGCCCTCGACTCGTTGCTCAAACCGGATGGTCTGCTGGTGCTCGGTGCGGCGGAGCCGCCGATCATGAAGGGTGACTGGGTCCCCGCAGGGGAAGGCGCCGTCTTCGCCCTCCGCCGGGGTCCGGCGGCATCGCCCGCGATGCGCAAACCATCCCGACGGATCGGTGCGCCGGAAACGCGCCCCCCGCTGTCGCCCAACCTGCCCGCGCCGTCCGAACCAGTCCTGGCGCCAGCGGCGCCCCCTCCTGCCCCGACTCCCGCGGGGCAGCCGGCCCTCCAGATGACGCTCCGCCGGGCGAACGAGTTGGCCAACGAGCGCCGGTTCCCCGAAGCCCTGGATGTGTGTGCCGATTATCAGCGGACGGCCGGCCCGGCCGCCGAGGTCTATTTCCTCATGGGGATGATCCACCAATCGGCGGCCGACCTCGACGCTGCCGAGGACTGCTTCCACAAGACGCTCTACCTCGATGCCGCCCACGCCGAGGCCTGCCTGGCACTGGCGCTGCTGGCCGGCCAACGGGGGGACGCACGCCTCGCACAGCTCTACCGCCGAGCTGCGGCCCGCGTCGTCGCCCGACGGGGGGCCGAATGAGCCACCAGTCGCCGGCAAGCCGTCCCGAGATCCCCACCGCCTCCACGGACGGACCGCCCCTCCTCCCGCTCCTCAGCGGTCGGCACCCACCCGACTGCTGGCGGACGATCGGGGTCTCCGGCAACCGCAGTTGCCCCGAGTTGGAGACGTTCATCCACTGCCGCAATTGCCCGGTGCTGGCGGATGCCGCCCGCACGTTCTTCGACCGCCCGGCGCCCGACGGCTATCTGGAGAACTGGAGCCGGATCCTCGAGATCCCCGATGCGCCGGGTGAAACCGCCGCCACCAGCGTGCTCGTGTTCCGCCTGGAACGGGAGTGGTTCGCGCTCCCCGCCGACGTCCTCGTGGAAGTGACCACGTTGCGGTCGCTGCACCGTGTGCCCCACCGCGGCAGTGGCATCCTCGAGGGGCTGGTCAACATCCGCGGCCAGCTGCAACTCTCCGTCTCCCTCCACCGGCTTCTCGGCCTGGCGCCACCTCCCCTCGGTTCGCCACCGGCAGCGGCCGGCACCGATCCGGCACCCCCGGCGCGGCTCCTGATGGTCGAACACCGTTCGTCACCCAGTGATCGGTGGGTGTTTGCCGTCGACCAGGTGGCGGGCGTGCTCCGGGTGGAACGGGCCGTGATGCGGGCGGTGCCGTCGACCGTGAGCCAGTCCGCAGCGCGGTACTCACAGACCCTCTTCGATTGGCAGGCGCAGACCGTGGCCCTGCTCGACGATGATCGCGTGTTCGCCGACCTGCGCGACATGGTGTCGGCCTGATCAACGGGTGCTGGAAAGCCGTCCGGGAGTCCTTCGATCGTGGCGGAAGATCTCAGCGGATTCTCGATGCTCGAGTTGTTCCGCCTCGAAGCGGAGAGCCAGACGGCGGTGTTGTCGGCGGGGGTGCTCGCCATCGAGGCCCCGGACCGGTCTCCCCGGTTGATCGAGTCGCTGATGCGGGCCGCGCATTCACTGAAGGGGGCAGCCCGGATCGTGGGTCTCGACCCCGCCGTCCGCGTCGCCCATGCCCTGGAAGACTGTTTCGTCGCTGCCGGCAGGGGCTCGATCCGGGTCGGGGCCGAACATGTGGATGCCCTCTTGACGGGGATCGACTTCCTTTCCGCGATCGCCACCGACGAGACGGCCGTGTCAGCCGACAGCGACTGGCCGCAACGGGC
>RFRL01000219.1 GCA_009924545.1 Planctomycetia bacterium
GCCGCGCTGCTCCGCGGAGGCGAAATCGGCTACGACCTCCTGGCAATTGAGATGATCCAAGCCATGGGGATGGCGGTTGGCGCTGAGGTGTTCACTACCGCCGTGTGGATCGGGCGATTCATTGAGGCGGCTGGGTTCGGTTCGACGGCGCCGCACCGGCTGATCTACCGCACCAGCGTCAAGCTGCACCTCTGCGGAACGTCGCGCGCGAAGGACCCGAACATTCGCCAGCGGCTGATCGACCTGTACGGACCGGTGGGCACCAAGAAGTCCAAGGGCCCGCTCTACGGCGTTCGATCGCACGTATGGTCGGCGCTGGCCATCGCGGTGACCGCGTCGGAAACGTAGGCGGAAGCCGCCTGACGGGGGCCCCATGGCCGTGATCGACGACGAGCCTCGCGACGACGAAGGCGACGACGCAGCTCGTCGGAAGCGCGACGCAGACATCGAGCGGTCGCGGGCACGCACGGCCAAGGGGTCGGAGATAGGCCAGATTCCGGCGTGCGCCAACCCGGAGCGACGCGAGGCGTGCCGGCACGACCTCGTGCTCGCCCTGCGGACCTACTTCCCCGCGAGCTGCGATTGGGAGTTCTCCGCGGCGCACGTCCGCATGATTCGGCGCGACGAGGAAATCACGCGCAGCGGTGGGCGCAACGTGCGGGCCCTTCCGCGCGGCAGCGGCAAGACGACGCTTGCCGAGAATGCGGCGATCCTCCTGGCGCTCTACGGCCGCAAGCGGTTCATCCCCATCTTCGGCGCCGAGAGCAAGGCCGCGGAATCCAGCATCGACGCGTCGGAGAACGACCTCCTCTACGAGGACTTCCCCGAGGTCGTCCACGCCATTCGGGCGCTGGAGAACAAGCCGCAGCGGTGCGCATCGCAGACGCACGGCGGCAGGCTCACGCACATCGAGTGGACGGCTGACTCGATCGTGTTCCCGACGATCGAAGGATCCGCGGCCAGCGGCGCTGTGATCTGCTGCTACGGGCTCACGGCCGCCAGCCGCGGCATGAAGCGGCGCACGCCCGATGGGCGGCAATCCGGCCCGACCACGTGATCCTTGACGATCCGCAGACGGACGATAGCGCCGTAAGCGTGGTGCAGACGCGGAAGCGGCTGGCCGTGCTGCGGAAAGGCATTCTCAAGTTGGCTGGGCACAGCAAGGGCTTCTCCGTCATCTGCAACGGCACGGTGATCGCACGCGGCGACATGATTGAGCAGTTGCTCGCCGATCCGTCGTGGCAGGGCGAGCGCGTGCAGATGGTGTCGAAGTGGTCCGCGCGGCACGAAGATCTCTGGCTTGGCCAATACGCCGACCTGCGCCGCGAGTTTGACTCCGAGGATCCGGCCAGCCAGATCGCAGCGCACATCAAGGCCACCAACTTCTACTTGGCCAACCGCGACGAGATGGACTCTGGCGCCGAGGTCTACTGGGCCGAATGCTACAACCGCTTGCCCGTCGAAGAGGGAGGCGAGGTGTCGGCGATCCAGCACGCGTACAACGCGTTGATCGACGACGGTCCCGAGGTGTTCGCATCGGAATACCAGCAGCAGCCGCTGGCCGACGAGAAGGAGCGCGAGGCGGTCACGCCGGCAGACGTGCAGGCGGCGACGATTGAGGGGCTCGACCGGTTCGTGGTGCCGTCTTGGTGCGAACTGGTCACCGGATTGACCGACGTGCAGCACGGCTCGCTGTGGTGGTTGCTGGCTGGCTGGGGCGCGAACCTGCGCGGCCACATCATCGGCTACGGCACGTTCCCCGAGCAGGGGCGGAGCACCTACACAAAGCGCGATCTCCGCGTCACGTTGCAGAAGCAAGCCGGCGGCGTTGGCCTGGAGGCTGGCATCGACTGGGGCCTGCGTCAGCTTGTGCCCGAGCTGATGGAGCGCGAGTTTCGTCGCGAAGGCGACGGCAGCGTGCTCCGCACACACTTGCTGTTGATCGATGCCAACTGGGCGCAGACCGTGAACGTGGTCCGCGACTACTGCCGGCGGTCGTCGTTCGGTCCGCGCGTCATGCCGTCGCAAGGCCGCTACGTTGGCGTCGGCCGCGCGACGCTGTCTGACAAAAAACCGGGCCCCGGTGAACGCGTCGGGCCGCACTGGCGCACCGAGACCGTGGCTCACCTGCGGCACCTCCAGTTCGGAGGCAACGAGTGGAAAACGCTCGTGGCCCAGAAGCTCAAGCTCCCGCAGGGCGACCCGGCGGCGATCACCGTGCATGCAGGCGACCATCCGCTCCTTGCCGAACACCTCGGGGCCGAGCTGCCCAACGTCAAGCACACGCGCGAGAAGACGGCGACGGAGTGGGAGCAGATCGCAGGCCGCGACAACGAGTGGTGGGACTGCCTGGTAGGTGCCGCCGTGGCCGCGAGCTACTCTGGAATCACGTCGGTCGGAGCCCAGTCGGTGCAGCCCGCGCCGCAGCGCGTGACGGCTGAGGCGATGGCAGCAGCTCGAGCACGGCTCTCCGCGCTGGCGGCAAGCCGCTGACGCGGAGGGTGCGTCTGCGTGCGACGGATGCGGCGGTGGCCGCATGTACACTTTGGGTGCGACACGCGCACCGGAGGCGACATGCCCACCGACCCCACCATCGACGCGATTGAGTCTGCCATCGCCGAGCCGAAGCGTGCCCGCACGGCCGCCGGCGAGGTCGAACGGCACGACCTGTCCGAACAGGTTGAGGCGGCGAAGTTCGCGCGGCAGGCTCGCGCGGCTGACTCCCAGGTCAGTCCGTTCGCCCAGCTCCGCGTGGCCCAGGTGGCTCCACCCGGAGGCGCCGGCACGTGATAAACCGCCTCCGCGGGCTGTTCGGCCGCCAGTCGGCCGAGATGACGCAGTTGCAGAATCAGCTCCGGCGGAACGCCGGCGAGCTGATCCGCCTGCGCTACGACGCGGTCCAGACCACCGACCTCAACCGTCGGCACTGGGCGAGCGCCGACCAGCTCGCGCCAAACGACTCGCACTCTCCAGAGGTGCGGCGCATGGCCCGGGCGCGATGCCGCGCCGAGGCGCAGAACAACGGTTACCTGACCGGCATGCTGTCGCGGTTCGCGACCGCGGTGGTCGGCACCGGGCCCCAGGTGCTGATCGACGCCGGCGATGACGCCGATGACGCCGCCGTGTCTGCCGTCGAGCGTGCATTCTCGGAGCATTGCGACGCGATCGGGCTCCCGGGCAAGCTCCGGCAATTCCACCGTGGCCTGGGCACCGACGGCGACCAGTTCGGGGTGTTCTCGACGAACCCCGTGCTGCCGATCGTCCAGCTCGACTGGCGGCTCTACGAGACCGATCAGTTCGCCGAGAGCGCCTACGCGGGACTGCTGACTCCGGGCCACGTGGATGGGTGCCGAATCGACGCTTGGGGCAACGTCACTGAATGGCACCTACTGGATCGCCACCCAGGCGAGCTCGTGGCCGGCTGGCCAAACAACGGCCAGTGGATCCAGTCGCGATTCGTCACGCACTGGCCCAACGCGCCCCGCCCCGGGCAGATCCGCGGCGTGGGCTATGTGCTCCCGGCGCTGGAGCTGTTCGCGATCCTGCGGCGGTACACGCTCGCGACCCTCACGGCCGCGGAGACCGCGGCGAGCATCGCCGCGATCCTCGAGACGCAGATGCCGGCGAGCGGCACCGCGCGGCAGTTGGACCTGTTGGAGTCGTTCCCAATTGTCCGCGGCATGGCGATCGCTGCCCCTGACGGGTGGCGGGCATCGCAAATGAAAGCCGAGCACCCGACGAGCACGTTCGACGTGTTCGAACGGTGCATCCTGAAGCAAATCGGTTCGACGATCGACATGCCCTACATCCTCGCCGTGATGGACTCCAGCGAGAGTACCTATTCCGCGGCGCGTGGCGATCGGCTCCAGTTCGGCGACCGGATCAAGATCGACCGCGAGGCGCTGGAACGTGTCGTCCTCGACCGCCTGTTCCGCGCGTGGCTCGACGAAGCGGCGCTCGTGCCCGGGCTGATCCCTGACGGTCTTCCGCTCCGCAGCACGTGGAACTGGACGTGGTCGTGGCCGGGCCAGTCGTTGATCGACCCGCTCAAGGAAGCCACCGCGGAACTGATCCAGTTGCAGGCGCGGACGAAAACGTTCGCGGAGGTCTGCGGCGCTCGCGGGCAGGACTGGCGGCGCGTGTTTCGGCAGCTCGCGAAAGAGCAGCGCTACGCCCGCGAAGTCGGGCTCGGCGACCTGTTCGCCAACAGCGGCCAAGTGGCTGCAAGCGCCCTCGGGCACATGTCGGCAATTCAGCAGGAGGAGACGGCCAAGGCGAAGTAACCGACGACCGCGTGGAGGGTGAGGCCATGCGATCCGTGTTCGACAATTTGGACGACGCATTCGAAGACGACGGCGGGTGCGACACGCTCATTGAGTGGGGGTGACAGATGGGTGAGAAAGCACAGTTCATGCGGGCCAACGGCGAGCTCGACATCCGCGCGGAGCTGCGGATCGAAGCCGCCGACGGCCCCAAGTCGCCGACGTTCGCCATCGAAGCGTACTCCGGCGCGGCGATTCGCCAGTGGTGGAGCGCGACGCCGATGGTCGTCGACCTGGCGGTGCTCGAGGCCGAGCAGGCGCTCCCAATCCTCTACGGGCACAACTCCTGGGAGCCCGACGCCGTGCTCGGGCAGAGCACGGCCGTGGTCAACAACGGCAAGGCGTTGTCCTTGAGCGGCGACCTCTACGGTGAGGGCCCGATCGCGGAGAAGGTGCTGGCGCGATCCAGAAAGGGCCACAAGTGGCAGGCGTCGATTGGTGCCGACGTGATCAGCACGCGGCAGATCGAGCAGGGCCAGGCGGTCACCGTCAACGGTCGCGAGTTCACCGGCCCGCTGCGCGTCGTGCGGGCGAAGATCCGCGAAGTCTCCATCGTCGTACTCGGAGCAGACGCCGCCACGTCTGCCGCCATCGCCGCGCAGGCGAGCAACGGAGGGATGCCAATGTCGGCCCCCATCACGCCCGGCAGCGAGCCGGAAGGCGCGGCGAAGGTCGCCGCGAGCAACTCCCCTGCCACGGCGCCGGAGCCCACTTCCGAACCGAAGCCCGTAAACGCCGCCGGCGGTGACGGCGCCTCGGTCGGCACGGCCACCAACGAGGGCATCTTGGCGTCGCAGTTGGCCAAGGCGCAGGCCGAGGCCGAGACGGCCCGGCTGGCGCTCGAGCGCGAGCGTGCCCTCCAGGCCGAGCGCAACGCCCGGCCGTCTGGCGCGCCCGCGGTCCATGTCGCCGGCACCCTGCCGGTTGGCGTGACCGCGGCCCTGGCGTGGGCCGCTGCGATTTGCCTCAACGCCGGGCTGCAGGCACCGGAACGGCATTTCAAGGCCGATGTCCTGAATGCCGCCGAACCGCTGCAGGCGCGAGCGTCGCTCCAGCAGCTCCTGCTGGATGCCGCCCGGGCCAACGGCTACTCCACGCCCGAGCACAAGGTCCACATGGGCAACATGAAGGACGTGCTGCGGGCCGCGTTCCACAGGCCGATCCAGGCCAGCGGTGCGCCGAGCCACCACGACATCGGCAACGTGCTCGGCACCGCCTACGGCAAGTTCGTTCTGGCGGGATACCAGGGCGTGGTCGATTCGGATCCGTGGCGGCAGCTCACGCAGGAGCGGCCGGTTGCCGACCTCAAGGAAGTGACTGGCGTGCGTCTGATTGGCGACTCGCGGTTCAAGAAGTTGCCGACCAACGGCACCATTGAGAATTTCGACGCGTTCGATGAGACCCGCAAGATCGCTGCGGAAATGTGGGCAAGAGGAACCAGCCTGCCGCTCCCTTACATCATCAATGACGACCTCGGCATGCTTGGCCAGATGGGCATGATCCTCGGCGACGGTGCGGGGCAGGCGCAGGTGGAGGACTTCTACACCGTCCTCCAGGCTGCGATCGCTGCGTCGTACTACTCTCAGGGCACTCCCGCGGCCGGGAATGCCCTGTCGAGTGCCTCGCTC
The DNA here is from genome assembly GCA_009924545.1 of Planctomycetia bacterium. Classification (GTDB taxonomy): domain Bacteria; phylum Planctomycetota; class Planctomycetia; order Pirellulales; family UBA1268; genus F1-20-MAGs016. Next base: position 5,951 of record RFRL01000219.1, read on the forward strand.
AAGACCGCCCGCACGGCGTTTAAGCGGCAGACGCTCGCAATGCGGGATGGCTCGACGATCCCGATCACTGTGGCCCCGAGCTTCCTGCTCGTGCCGCCGGAGCTCGAAGACGCGGCGATGGAGTTGGTCAACGGGACTGCGGTCATCATTGCCGGAAACACCGATAAGGTGCAGACCAACTACAACGTCAACGCCGGTCGTTACCGCGTGCTGTCGAGCGCCTACCTAAGCAACGCCAGCACGTGGGGCATGGGCGGGACTCGCCCAGGTTTCTACCCGATGGAAACGGCGACGCTTCAGGGCGTCACCGCTCCTCGACGGACGCGGATTTCGAGACCTTGGGGCTCAAGTTCCGCGGTTACTTCGCATGGGGTCACAAGGCCGCCGAGAAGACGACTTTGCACGTGATGAAG
>RFRL01000220.1 GCA_009924545.1 Planctomycetia bacterium
CTGGCCGACGTCGATGGCGACGCGCGGGCCGACATCGTCGTCGTCACCGAGTCAGCCGTCGTCTGGTATGCCGCTCCGGCCGCACCCGACGGGGCCTGGGAGCGGCGGACCGTGATCCGCGACCAGACGCCGCGCGACAACGTCTGCATCGCCCCCCACGACATCGACGGCGACGATCGCGTCGACTTCGCCCTGGGGGCCTCCTGGCCCAAGACCGGCACCATTCACTGGCTGCGCCGCGGGGCCACGCTCGACGAGCCCTGGACGGTGCACGACATCGGTCCGCTCCACTCCACCCACCGGATGCGCTTCGCCGACGTCCTCGGCACCGGCCGGCCGCAGCTCGTGGTCTCGCCACTGGCGGCGGTGGCGGGCATGCCGGGGGTGGAGCTCACCGCCTTCGCGGTGCCGGCCGACCCGCGCCGCGACCGGTGGATCCCCACCGTCCTCGACGCCACCCTCAACCGGATGCACAACCACACCCATGCCGACGGCGCCGGCGCCATCGACACCCTCACCGCCAGCCGCGAGGGGGTGCACCGGATCCAGCGCACGGCGGCGGGCTTCACGCGCGACCGGCTCCACGCCGGGATCGCCGGGGCGACCGCCGATGCCAGTGGCGCCGGGGAGATCCGCCTTGGCCGCCTGGGCGACGGCAGTCCGTTCCTCGTCACGGTCGAGCCGATGCACGGCACGGCGGTGGTGGTCTACCGGCCACCTGTCGCCGGCGCGGCGGCTCCCTGGCAGCGCACGGTGATCGACGAGGGCTATGCCCGGGGCCATGCCCTGGCGACGGTCGATCTCGACGGCGACGGTGGCGACGAGATCGTGTTCGGGTCGAGCGACGCCTCGCCAGTGGCCGGCCACGGTCCGACGCTCGCGGTGTACCGCTCGAGCGCGGCCGGCACGGCCTGGTCGCGCGAGGTGCTCGACGCCGGTGGCGTGGCGGTGGAGGACGTGGCGGTGGGCGATCTCACCGGCGACGGCCGCCCCGACATCGTCGCCGTGGGCCGTGCCACCCACAACGTGCGGCTGTACGTGAGCGGCCTTCCGCCACGGCCGTGAGACGCCGGTGGCGCGGGCCACCAAGGCACAACCGCGCGTTTTTGACATCAGATGAATGACGGTATAGCATCACGCATCATGCGTACCACGATCGACATCGACGCACCGCTCCTCGCTGAGGTGAAGGCCCTGGGCAAACGCCAGGGGAAGTCGCTCGGCCGGGTCGTGTCGGACCTCCTCGCCGCGGCGTTGGCCGCGCGGCGTCCCAGCCGGAAATCGGCTTCCGAAAAGCTGGACTGGGTTGCTCGGCCGATGCAGGCCCGGGTCGATCTGGCCGACCGGGAAGCGATCCTCGACGCGATGGAGCAGGGCGCGCCGTGAGCTTCGCGCTCGACGTGAACGTCTTGCTGTACGCCTCGGATGCAGCGTCCGAAAACCATGCCGCCGCAAGCGAGTTCCTGCGCGCGGTGGCCGCCGGCGACGAGGTTTGCTACCTCGCCTGGCCGACCGTGATGAGCTACCTGCGGATCGCGACCCATCCGCGGATCTTCACGGCGCCACTGTCCCCCGCCCAAGCCGCCGGCAACATCGACCGACTCCTGGCCTTGCCACACGTGCGCTGCGTCGCGGAGATCACGGGCTTCTGGGATATCTACCGTGAACTGAACAAGGATCTTCCCGTGCGGGGAAACCTCGTGCCCGATGCCCATGTGGCCGCGATCCTGAAGCTCCACGGGATCCGTACGCTCTACACGCGTGACCGCGACTTTGCCCGGTTCGCGTTTCTGCGAGTCATCGATCCGTTCGCGACGCGCTGAGGGCTCATCCGGAACGACCCCCACGGGCTGTCACCCCAGCAGCGCCTGCTCCATCTGCTTGCGCACGGTCGTCAGCCGGGCGACGTCGCCGCCGCCGACCTCGGCCGTCGCCCAGCCGGAGAAGCCGATCTCGGCGAGCGCCTCGCGGACCTCCCCCCAGGGCACGTCGTCGTCGACACTCACGATGTCGACGAAGCCGTTCTTCTTCCGGCTGAAGCCCTTGATGTCGAGCTTCACGCAGCGGTGGCCGAAGGCGCGGATCCAGGCGGCCGGCTGGCCGTACTTCCAGTGGTTGCCGATGTCGTAGTACATCCCCACCCAGGGGCTTTTGAAGCTGTCCACGAAGGCGATGAACCGCTCCGGCCCCTGCTCGGGGGGCGCGTCGTGGTCGTACATCATCCGGTTCCAGACGTTCTCGATGAGGATCGGCTGGCCGAGCGCCGCCGCCAGCGGCAGCACCTTTTTCATCTCATTCCGGCAGCGCTCCTCGATCTCCGCCGCCGGGCCGTCACCCCCCTGGCCGATGACGATCAATACGCCGCTCCCGCCGGCGGCGTGGGCCACGCGCAGGCAGTGCTCGAGATTCGCCACCGCCTGCGCCCGCTCTGCGGCGTCGGTGCTGGTGAGGCGCGTCTGCCAGTGGGCATGGTTGATGGCGTTGTGGACGAAGACCCCCGACTCGGCCACCGCCGCCCGGGCCTCGGCCGGCGTGTAGAGCGCCGCCTGGTCGAGATCGACGCCGTCGAACCCCGCTTCCTTCGCCAGCGCCAGCCGCGCCGCCAGCGGCAGCCGTGTGCCGGCCGCCTCCCCCGGGATCATCCCCAGCTTGCACGACAGCAGGATCCGCTTGCCGGCCGGTGGTGCGACGGCCGCCGTGACCGCGGCATCCGGCCCATCAGCTGGCGACACAGTGGCTGGCGACACAGTGACCGGGCCCGCGGCGAGCGTCACGGCGTGCCGCGCGGCGAGGGCGGCGGCCGGCACGGCGGCGACGAGCTGGCGGCGCGAGAGGGACGACTGGTCGGCGGACATGGGCACACTCCCGGGGTGAGACGAACCGATACCATACCGCGGCGCCGGCTCACCACGCGGCCCACCACAGCGGCGGGCCGTCGAGCTGGCGGGTGTGGAGCGAGCGGAAGGTGGCGAAGCGGGCATCGATGGCGGCGAGGGCGTCGAGCGTGGCGGCCCCCATGCCGAGGGCCCGATCGATCCGCTGCTCTTCGACCAGACCGATCGCCCGCACGGCGTCGAGCACCGTCTTGACGCGCGGATCGGCGGTGAGTCGCTCGTCGGCCAGCGGCCGCGCGGCGGTGCCGTCGGCGACCTCCCGGTCGCGCCACACCGTCTCCCAGGTGCCGTCGGGGAAGCGCACCTGGAAGGCCGACTCGATCTCCACCCGACCGGCTTGGGCGTCGAGCCGGAGGCGCGTCGCCCGGCAGCGCCCCGCGGCCTGCGCCTGCGTGCGGGCGCTGGCCAGCCACTGGTCGGGCGCGGCGCGGGCCGGCTTGCCGCCACCGAAGACGGCGAGGAGGTCGTCGAGCTTCCCGCCGAGGGTCCCCTCCAGGATCGGGAGGACGCGCTCGGCATCGGCCAGACCAGCCACCGGCACCTGAATGTCGCCCATCCCCTGGAACGCCACCGGCTCGTCCAGGGCGTCGGCCACCAGCGCCAGCCTTGCCGCCCACGCGCGGTCGTCCTCCGGCACCGGGGGCAGGCGGTCGGCGAGCGTGGGGGGCGCGGCCTGCGGATCGATCCCCTGCGCGGAAAGCTCGCGGGCGAGACGGCGCTGGTCGCGCGTCTCGGGCCCGTCGAGCCCGGCGCTCCACGCCCACTGCACCACCCCGGCGGCGGCCGGATCGGCCAGCTGCTCCCGGCGGATGTTCCGTGCGGGGATCCGCACCCAGGTGAACTCGGCCCGCGCAGCCGGATCCCGGGCGGGGTCGGCAAGGAGCCGTTCGATGCGCGCCCGCTCGCTCTCCAGGAACGTGCGCCGCCGGTCTGCGGCAGGGAGGTCACGGAGGGCGGCGTCGATCCGTCGGCGCAACTCGTCGCGGGCGGCGAGGGCCCCGAGGCGGTCGTCGCGCGCCGCGTCGGCCGCCAGATCGGAAAGCGCGCCGGCGAGCCACTCGCGGCGCACCGCCATCACGAGCGTACCGTCGGCCTCACGGCGGACGATCCGGCCGCGGACGTCGCCCTGCTTGGCCACCGTGACGACATCGACCCCGTCGGCCGCATGAGCCACGGCCGGCCCGCCCAGCATGCAGAGCGCCACCAGCAGCAGTCGGGTCGTGGTCATCGACGGGTCTCGCGGCGGGGAGGCGGGCGCCGGTGCCACCCGCGTCATTCTACCGGTCGTGGATCGCCGGGAGGGCAGCCGCTGGCCAGGCGCTCGATGGCGCCGGCAACGGTGGCCGGCGCTGGAAACGACGACGGCCGACCCCGGAGGGCCGGCCGCAGCCGTGGCGAACCGTGTGATTGATGTGTCCCGTCCTGCAGGTGTCAGCAAGCCGGTCAGGACCCCACTCCACTCACTTCGTCGTTGCCACCTTGTTCGTCTTCCGCCGCCGCATTCCGAACACCCCGGCCACGCCACCGGCCATGGCCAGCATGATCATCGAGGATGGCTCGGGGACCACGGTCAGCGTGCCGTTGCTGGCATCGAAGACCAGCGTCTGATCGGATGCGGGGTCGTAGGCCAGCCACCGCCCCGAGCCCGACGTGCTCTCGGAGAACGTCAGCTCATTGCCGACGTAGGTGACGTTGGGGATCCCGGCGATGTTGCCGGTCACGGTGGCGGCATCGAACAGCTTGTAGGTCGAGTAGTTGGGCAGGAGGCTCGTGTTGTTCATCACGAGGTCGAGGTTGGTGTTGCCCAAGTCGATGCTGCCGGTCGACTTGATGGAGTTGTAGCCGATGCCCTGGCCGGTTCCCGTGATGGTGAACTTGGCGGTTGAATCAGGAAGCATCGAGAGGGAGTCGACTTTGAGAATCCCCGCCGCGGTGCCGCTGCCGGCGTTGATCGTGCCCTCGACGCTCGTGGCACCGATCCGACCCGTCCCGAGGAGGGTCGCACCGGCGGTCACGGTCACCCCCGACGCGGTGTTCGTGCCGTTCACCACGAGCGTTCCCAACGAGACAATCGTGGAGCCGACGTAGGAGTTGCTGCCCGAGAGGATCAGCGTGCCGCCACCGGTTTTGTTGATGCCGGCCGTGGAGCCGCCTGAGATGTTTCCGGTGACGTTGATCGAACCACCGCCGTTGGCCAGCGAGAAGGTGCGCTCCCCCGTGAGGGCGATGTCGTTGGCGATCGTCACGGCGGAAGCCCCAGACTGGCTCACGGGGCCGTTGAGGACGAGCGAACTGCCGGTGAGCGTGTAGTTGCTGGAGTTGGTGAACCGCAGCGACGTACCACTGGCCAACTGGAAGTTGGCGACGGTGTTGGTCGACGACAGGCGGTTGGAACCGTTCCCGAAGACAAGCGTGTCGCCGGAGCCGGTGCCGGTCGGGGCGGTGCCACCGATCCAGTTGGCACCCGTGGTCCAGTTGCCGTTGGCCCCGTTGCCGTTCCACGTGACGGTGGCGGCCGGCGTGGCGCTCATGCTCACTGCCAGGGCTGCCAAGCCGAGGCTCACGGAAAAGAGACGGAGCGAAGTGGTTCGCATGGGTCGGTCCTTGACTGACGAAGCGGAATGGAGACCTGGGATGCTTTCCAACCGGTTTGCTGACGCCCGTTAGGAGTGCACAGGCCGTGCCAGAGTCAGATCGAGCCCGAAATCGCGCCTTGAAGAAAATCCGCAAAGCCAATCCCACAAGGGGTTTGCGGCGTTTTTCGGAAACTCGTCCCGGGGGCGAGTCATCCACTCGGAGGGCACCGGCTCACCAACTTGGTGAGGTGAGGGCTCACCAAGCTGGTGAGAACCACCAACGTGGTGATGGTCCCAAATCCCTCTGCTCACGGGGTTTGGGAAAGATGGGGCATCCCAGGCCAAGCGATTCAGCCGCGCCGGCCCTGCCCTACGAACCGCGACGAGCCCGATCCGAACCCGGGCGGGTCACACCTCGGCCAGCGGCTCGGTGGCGTCGCCGAAGGTGCCGGGGCGGACGCCGACTTTGTCCATCATCGAGAGGAACAGCCGGCACATCTGCCGGTCGGGCTTGCCCGTGTAGTCGAGCACCCGGCCCGACTCGAGCCGCCCCCCCGCCCGGCCAAGGAGGGCCACCGGCAACTGGTCGTTGTCGTGCTTCGCCCCGGCCATCATGCTCGAGCAGAGCATCACCATCGAGTTGTCGAGGAGGGTCCGCTCCCCCTCCTGGATGGCCTCCAGCCGGCGGGCGATGTGGGCCAGCTGCTCGACGAAGAACTGGTTGACGCGCAGCCAGTCCTCGCCGTCGGAGTGCGAGAGGAGATGGTGGATCATGTAGTCGATCCCCTGGGCGGGGTTGTCGACGCGGGGCAGGTTGGGGAACCGCAGGGCGGAGTGGTCGTTGTTGAGCTTGAGCGACACCACCCGGGTGGTGT
>RFRL01000023.1 GCA_009924545.1 Planctomycetia bacterium
CTTCCGCTGTACATCCAGGATGTTCAGCCTCGGCACCCCGTCCTCGCCGATGTAGCCCGCATCCCCGCGCACCTTTTGGTCACCGCCGGAGCAGAACGCCAGCGGCCGGTACCGGGATCCCCGCGTGCCTGGTCGCGCGCTTGCCAGTGTGCTCGGGCATCTTTCCGCTCGATTCCCCGGATTCACACTGGCGAGCCCCACGGCAGGGAACCGCGGAGCCACCAAGGTGCGCGTGCGGTTGTGGTGGCCCCGGTTGTGGTGGCCCTGACGTTGGTGATCGCGCTTGCCAGCGCGGCGACGCTGGCCGCCGGGGTGGTTGCGGGCGACCCCGTCCGGGGCCGGGAGTTGCTCCTCTCCAAGGCTTACCTCCCCGCCGATTTCGACCAGGAGGTGTTCGACTCGCTCTGGACCCTGTGGGAGGAGCCTCTGCGGAGCCGGGCCGAACGGGCGCCGCTCGAGGAGCGACGGCGGATGGCGATGGAACGCTACGGCCTCACGCCCCACCCCCTCGATTCGAGCCGGTCGCTCCAGTACGTCGTCGACGCGCAGGGGCGGTGGACGATGAGCTGTCTGGCCTGCCACCAAGGGCAGGTCGAGGGCCGGCCACTGCCCGGCCTGCCCAACACCGATTACGCCCTCGAGACCCTCACGGAGGAGATCCGGCAGGTGAAGGTCCGGCAGCGGAAGGCTCTCGGGCACATGGACGTGGGCTCGCTGCTGCTGCCGCTGGGCACGACCGCTGGCACCACCAACGCGGTGATTTTTGGCGTGGCGCTGATGCGGCATCGCGATGCCGATCTCAACATCATCCCGGCGTCCCCGCAGCTCGTCTATCCGCACCACGACATGGACGCCCCCGCCTGGTGGCACTACCGCCGCCGCCAGCAGATCTATGCCGACGGCTTCGCCCCCAAGGGGCACCGCATGCTGATGCAGTTCCTCCTCGTCAAGGAGAACGGACCGGAGCGGTTCGCGGAATGGGAGGACGACTACCGGCACGTCGAGGCATGGCTCGAGTCACTGGAGGCGCCCGCCTGGCCGGGTTCGGTCGACACTGTCCTGGCGGCCCGGGGCCGGGCCCTCTACGCCGCTCACTGTGCCTCCTGTCACGGGGCCCCCGCCCGCGATCCGCTGGTGGCCGACGGGTATCCGGAACGGATGGTGCCCATCGACGAGATCGGCACCGACCGGGCCCGGTTCGACGCCCTGAGCACCGACCAACGGCGGTCGCTGTCGGGCAGCTGGTTCGGCCGCGGTGCGGTGGCCCCCGTGGCCGGCAGTGAGTCACCCTCCGGCTACGTGGCACCACCGCTCGACGGCATCTGGGCGAGCGCCCCCTATCTCCACAACGGGTCCGTGCCCACGCTGTGGCATCTCCTCCGTCCGGCCGAGCGCCCCACGGTGTGGCGGCGCGGCGCGCCGGCCGGCTACGACCGGGAGCGCGTGGGGCTGGCGGTCGAAGCGCTCCCCGCGATGCCCACCGGGACGCTCCTCCCGGTGGAGCGCCGCCGTCACTTCGACACCACCCGCCCGGGAAAGTCCGCGGCGGGGCACGATTTCCCCGACGCGCTCGACGAAGAGGGGAAGGTCGCGGTGCTGGAATACCTCAAGACCCTCTGATCCACCGCCCGTGAAGGGCAGTCGCTGGAGCGGCGCCGTGGGCATTTGCTAGGCTCCTCTCCCGTCCCTTCCAGCGCTGGAGACCATCCATGACCCAGTTCGAACGCGGCCGCGCCGGCGAAATCACCCCGGAGATGCGCTTCGTCGCCGCCCGCGAGGATCTGCCGGAGGAACTGATCCGGGCGGAGGTGGCCCGCGGCCGCATGGTGATCCCCGCCAACAGGGTCCACTTGGGGAAGAAGCTCGAGCCGATGGCGATCGGCATCGCCGCCCTCACGAAGATCAACGCCAACATCGGCAATTCCGCCGTCACCAGCGACGAGGCCACCGAACTGGAGAAGCTCCACCTCGCGGTGCACTACGGCGCCGACACCGTGATGGATCTCTCCACCGGCAAGGACATCGACCGCATCCGCCAAGCGATCATCGACGCCTCACCGGTGCCCATCGGCACGGTGCCGATCTACCAGATGCTCGAGGAGCTCGGCGGCGAGATCGAAGAGATGAAGCCGCAGCACTTCCTCGACATGTGCGAGAAGCAGGCTTCCCAGGGGGTGGACTACATGACCGTCCACGCCGGGCTCCTCCAGGAGCACCTCCATCTTTCGATGCAGCGGATCACCGGCATCGTCAGCCGGGGCGGGGCCCTCATCGCCCGGTGGATGATGAGCCACCGCCAACAGAACCCGCTGTACACCCACTTCGAGGACCTGTGCGACATCTTCCGCGCCTACGACGTCACCTGGAGCCTAGGGGACGGGCTCCGGCCGGGGTCGATCGGCGACGCCAGCGACGACGCCCAGTTCGCCGAACTGCACGTGCTGGGTGAGCTGACGCGCCGCGCCTGGAAGAAGGGCTGCCAAGTGATGGTCGAGGGTCCGGGCCACGTGCCGATGGACCAGATCGACATGAACGTCAAGCGGCAGATGGAGGAATGCGACGAGGCGCCGTTCTACGTGCTCGGCCCGCTGGTCACCGACATCGCCCCCGGCTACGACCACATCACGAGTGCCATTGGCGCCGCCCTGGCCGGGTGGAGTGGGGCGGCGATGCTCTGCTACGTGACGCCCAAGGAGCATCTCGGCCTCCCCGATCCGGAGGACGTGAAACAGGGGGTGATCGCCTACAAGATCGCCGCCCACGCCGCCGACCTGGCGCGTCACCGGAAGAACGCCCGGCAGCGCGACGACGCGCTGTCACGGGCCCGGTTCAACTTCGACTGGAACGAGCAGTTTCGTCTCGCCCTCGACCCCGAGACGGCACGGAAGTACCACGACCAGACTCTCCCCCAGGAGACCTTCAAGAGCGCCCACTTCTGCAGCATGTGTGGGCCGAAGTACTGCTCGATGAAGATCAGCCAGGAGATCCGCGAGATGGCCACCACGAAGCAGGCGACCACGGAGCACGCCGGCGACGGCGCAGCGACGGAGCCGGTCGTCGTCGAGTTGAAGTAGCCGGCCCGGGGCTGCTCGAGCGGGGCCCCGGGCTGCGAATGCCGGGCCCCGGGGACGTCAAAACCACAGCGCCGCGGGAATCGGCGGCGTGCCCCCGCGCTGGGTGCAGACGAAAGCCGCCACGCGCTCGGCATGGGCATGGAGGCGGTCGAGAGGCCAGCCGGCGAGGCAACCGAGGCCCACGGCCGCCGTGAAGGCGTCGCCGGCGCCGACCGTGTCGGCGACCGCCACCGGACTGCCCGGCAGGTCGCTGGTGCAGCCGTCGGCCGCCACGAGGAGCGATCCGGCGGCGCCGCGCGTGAGGATGGCGAGGCGTAGCGCGAAGCGCTCGACGAGATCGTGGAGGATCCGCGCGGGGGGGCCGGCAAGCCCGAGGACCCGGGCCACAGCCGGCAGTTCCTCGTCGTTGCACTTGACGATGTTCGCCAGCGGCAGCGACCCGCGGATCACCTCCGGCGACCAGAACGGCGGCCGGAGGTTGATGTCGAGGACCCGCAGGGCGGAGGCTGGCACCGCGGCCACGAAACGCCGGACCGTGGCCTGTGCTGGCGTGCCGCGTTGCCCGAGCGTGCCGAAGCATACGGCGGCCGTCTCCGCTGCGAGGGCCGCCAGGGAATCGCTCCAGGAAAGATTGTCCCAGGCGCAGTCCGGGGCAAAGCGGTAGATCGCCTGCCCGTCCGCATCGACCGCGACATCCACGCGGCCGGTCGGTTCGGGCCGCACCGCCACTGTCGCGGTGCCGACACCGCGGGCGGCGAACTCGTGGAGGGCCCGCCGGCCCAGGTCGTCATCGCCGACAGCGCCCGCCATGCAGACCCGCGCGGCGCCGGCGGCGAGGCCGGCGGCGCTGCAGGCGAAGTTGGCCGGGGCGCCGCCGAAGCGGGCGCCGTCGGGGAAGACGTCCCAGAGGATCTCCCCGAGGCCGACGACGACGGGCGCGCCTCCGGGCCGGCCGCTCATGCCTTCCGCACCCAGCCGGTGCCGTCGGCGCGGTCCTCGAGGAGGATCCCCGCCGCGGTGAGCTTCGTGCGCACCAGATCGGCGGTGGCGAAATCCTTCGCCTTGCGGGCGTTGGCCCGGATCTCGATCACCAGCTCCATGAGCTTCGCCACCAGGTCGTCGTCGCCGGCGGTGGGCTGCGCCGCCGGCGCCACGAGGAACAGACCGAGGACGGCCGTCAGCTCGCGGAACACCTCCATCACCGCGGTGAGCGTCGCCACGTCGGCGGGTGCCGGCTGCTTCTCCAGGGCGCTCGAGTCGATGAACTTGTTGGCCACGCGGACGAAATCGAACAGCGTCGCCATGGCGATCGCCGTGTTGAAGTCGTCGTCCATCGCCGCGAGGAACTTCGCCCGCAGTGCCACCACGTCGCCGCCGGCCGCGGCCACGGCCGCGTCGCCGGCGCGGCGGTCGCGGGAGGGGAGGGCGTGGAACGATCGCCCCGTGATCCGCTGGAAGCGGGCGAACAGCCGCTCGAAGGCCTCCATGGCGCGGGCGCACTCGCCGAGCGGTTCCTCGCCGAAGGCGATCGGGCTGCGGTAGTGGGTGGAGAGGAGCAAGAACCGGATCGCCTCGGGGCGGTGGCGGGCGAGGAGGTTGCGGAAGGGCTCGGCACCGGTCGACTTGCTGATCTTGGCGGCGGTCTGGGCGGCGACGTCGGCCGCCGCATCTCCCCCGGCAGCTGCGCCTCCTCCAGAAGTACCGTCGGCCCCGCGCGGCCGCCCACCCACCTTGCCGGCCGCGCCACCGGCGGCCTGCATCAGCCCGTTGTGCATCCAGAAGGTCGCCATCGGGCAGTCGTGGAGCGACTCACTCTGCGCGATCTCGTTCTCGTGGTGCGGGAAGACGAGATCGAGACCGCCACCGTGGATGTCGAAGTGCGGCCCGAGGAGCGCCTTGCTCATCGCCGAGCATTCGATGTGCCACCCCGGCCGCCCCGGCCCCCACGGGCTGTCCCAGGCGGGCTCGCCCGGCTTGGCCTTCTTCCACAGGGCGAAATCGGCGGCCGACCGCTTCCGTTCAGCGGTCGAGCCTCCTTCCCCCTGGGTCTGCTCCACCGAGCGGTTGGTGAGCTTGCCGTAATCGGCGTCCTGGGTGACGTCGAAATAGACGTCGCCGTCGCTGGCGTAGGCGCAGCCCTTGGCGATCAAGCCCTCGATGAAAGCGATGATCGTGCCGATGTGCTCCGTGGCCTTGGGCATGTGGTCGATACCGGCGACACCCAGGCTGGCGAGGTTGGCCAGGTAGTCGGCCGTCATCTCCTCGGCCAGCCGGGCCATCGTCGTGCCCCGGGCCGCGCTCTCGGCGATGATCTTGTCGTCGACGTCGGTGATGTTGACGACCCACGTCACCTGCCAGCCGGAATACCCGAGGTGGCGCTTCACCGTGTCGAAGATCACCGGGCCCACCATGTGGCCGATGTGGCTCGGCTTGTAGACCGTGGGACCGCACAGGTACATCCCCACGTGCCCGGGACGCACCGTGACCAGCGGCGCCTTCTTCTTGGTGAGCGTGCTGTAGACCTCGATGGCGGGCAGACCGGCCGCCGCGCCGGCGGCGTTCGCGCCCGGGGTGGTTGCGGTCGTCATGCGGTCGCGGACCTGTGTGGGGGAATCGATGAATGCGGGTGGTGCCCGGGCCGTCGCGCGGCGGCGCCGCGGTCAGACCCGCCGTTCGACGAGGGCCACGCACTCCGCGGCGATGGCCTCCTCCCGGCCAATCGGCCCCACCCCCTCACCGGTCTTGGCCTTCACCCAGACCAGCGCGGGGTCGAGCCCGAGCACCGCCGCGATCCGGCTCCGGATCGCCTCGCGGTGCGGGAGGATTTTGGGCTTCTGGGCGAAGATCACGCAATCCAGATTCACGACCTGCCATCCCGCGGCGGCCAGCCGGCCGGCCACCGCGGCGAGCATCCCGGCGGAATCGCGGCCCCGGTTGGCCGGGTCGCTGTCGGGGAACATCTCCCCGATGTCCCCCAGTCCCGCCGCCCCGAGGAGGGCATCGGTGATGGCGTGGAGGAGCACGTCGGCGTCGCTGTGGCCGAGGGCCGTGTGGTCGTGCGGGATCGTCACCCCGCCGATGACGAGGGCCTTGCCAGGACCGAGACGGTGGGTGTCGTGACCGAGGCCGACGCGGAACATGCCAGAGCCTCCGGGAATGGGGAACGCCGTTGTCCCCTATACTCGCCGCATGGACAACTCCCCGCCCGCCGCCCCGGGCCAGCCGACCGTCATCCAGGTCGATCGACTGGCCAAACAATACCGCGTGTTCGACAAGCGCGAGGGGCTGCTGGCGAGCATCCGCGGACTGTTCCACCGCGAGGCGCGCATGGTGGAGGCCCTGCGCGGCGTGAACCTGACGGTGAACCGCGGCGAGTTCGTGGCGCTCTTGGGCCCCAACGGCGCTGGCAAGACCACGTTCCTCAAGCTCCTCTCCGGCATCATCACCCCCTCGGCGGGGACGGCCACCGTCCTCGGCCACGTCCCCTGGGAACGCGCCGACGCCTTCCGCCGCCGCTTCGCCCTCGTGATGGGGCAGCGCAACCAGCTGTGGTGGGACCTGCCCGCGGCGGAGAGCTTCCGCCTCCACCGCGAGATCTATCGCATCGACCCAACGCGTTTCGCGCGGACGCGCGACGACCTGGTGGCGATGCTCGACGTCGGCGGCCTGGTGAACCGCCCGGTCCGCGACCTGTCGCTCGGCGAGCGGATGAAGCTCGAACTGGTCGCCGCGCTGCTCCACGAACCGGAGGTGCTGTTCCTCGACGAGCCGACGATCGGGCTCGACGTCGTCGCCCAGCACACGATCCACCGCTTCCTCCGCCACGTCCGCGAGGAGCGGCACGTGACGGTCGTCCTCACCACCCACTACATGAAGGACGTCGTCGCGCTGTGCGAGCGGTTGGTGGTCATCACCCGGGGGAGCATCCTCTACGACGGGTCGCTGGAGGGGATCGTCGATCGGTTTACCAGCCACAAGATCGTCACCCTCGACCTCGACGAGACCCCTGCGCCGGGCCGCATCGAGCGCTTCGGCTTCCCCTGCGAGATCCGCGGCCCGCGGGTCACCCTCCGCGTCGACCGCGAGCGGATCGCCGACGTCCTCCCGGAGATTCTCCGCGGGGAGCCGGTGCGCGACGTGTCGGTCGAGGACGTGCCGCTGGAGGAGATCGTGGCCGAACTGTTCCGCGGGGCGGCGGCGGGTGCCCCATGAGCGACGCCACTCACCGTCCGCTCGCCGGCCTGCGGGCCTGGTTGACGATGCTCTCCATCAGCCTGGAGGAGCGCCTCGCCTACCGCGGCGACTTCATCCTCGGCACGGTGATGCGCTTCCTCCCCATCGTCACGCAGGTGTTCCTCTGGACCGCGGTGTTCAGCGCCACGTCGCGCCCCGACATCGCCGGCTACTCGCGCGACGACATCGTCGCCTACTACCTGCTGACGATGGTGTCTCGCGCCTTCTCCAGCATGCCGGGTCTGGCGGGCGGGATCGCCCGTGGCGTCCGCGACGGCTCGATCAAGAAATACCTCGTCCAGCCGGTCGATTACATCAGCTTCCTGCTCGCCGCGCGGATCGCCCACAAACTCGTCTACTACCTCGTCGCGGCGCTGCCGTTCGCGGTGATCTTCTTCCTCTGCCGCGGCTTCTTCCCTCCGGCTCCCGACGCGGTCACCATCCTCGCCTTCCTCCTCGCGCTCGTCCTCTCCTTCCTCCTCGGGTTTTTCATGGAGGCCACGCTGGGGATGCTCGGCTTTTGGTTCCTGGAGGTGTCGAGCATCATCTTCGGCTACATGCTGGTGCAGTACCTCCTCTCCGGCCACATGTTCCCCATCGACATGCTGGCGGACATCCCCACGGGAATCGCGGGCACGAGCCTGGCCGACGTCGTCCGCTGGCTGCCCTTCGAATACACCGCCTACTTCCCCTCGGCGGTGTGGCTGGGGAAGGTGCGCGGGTGGGCACTCGTCCGTGACCTGGCGATCGAAGCCGGTTGGGTGGTGGTGATGGCCCTCTGCTGCCGCCTGGCGTGGCGGCGCGGCACCCGGCGCTACAGCGCCTTCGGAGGCTGACGATGGGCCGCTACTTCGGCATCTTCCTCACCTTCGCCCGCGCCTGCCTGGTCCGCGACATGACCTTCCGGGCGAACTTCCTCCTCGAGTGCGTGACGAGCCTCGGCTGGATGTCGATGAATCTCGCCTTCTACCTCCTCGTGTTCACGTTCACCGCCGAGATCGGCCGCGGCACGGGATGGACGCGGGAGCCGTTCTTCGCCTTCGTGGCCACCGGCCTGATCGTGAATGCCATCGTGCAGGCGTTCTTCATGCCCAGCGCCGAGGAGCTCACCGAGTTGATCCGCACCGGCGGGCTCGACGCCGTGCTCGTCCAGCCGCTCGACGCCCAGTTCCTCCTCTCGCTCCACCGCGTCGACTACTCGTCGCTGGCCAACGGCCTGGTCGGGGTGGGGTTGCTCGGCTGGGCGGTGTCGCGCTTCGCCGCGCCGCCGCCGCTGGTCGCCTGGGTGCTCTACCCGGTGCTGGTGGCCTGCGGCGTGGCGATCCTCTACGCGCTGATCATCATGCTCGCCGCCGCCACGATCCTCCTCGGCCGCAACCAGAGCCTGTATGACTTCTGGTTCTACCTCACCACCTTCTCGCGCTATCCGGCGGAGATCTATGCCGGGCCGTGGGGAGGGCCGATCCGGGCGCTGTGCACGTTCGTGATCCCGATCCTCCTCGTGGTGAACGTCCCGGCGCGGATCATCGCCCAGCCGTTCACGGCGGCTGCGGGGCCGCTCGTGGCGGCGTCCCTGGGCGCCGCGGCCGCGATGCTCGTCATCTCGCGGATCGTCTTCCAGGCGGCCCTGGCCAAGTACCGCAGCGCATCGAGCTGATGCTCAAGGCTGCGGCTGCGGCAAGGGCACGATCGGCGGCAGTTGGCCGGGCTGCGGCCGTGGTGGCCGGACGTCGTGCCAGCGCTCACGGGGCGGGGGCGCCGCCCGATCGAGCGCCGCGCCGATCCGGCGCCGCAGGGCCACCACCGCGGCATGCGTTCCCTCGGGATACGCACTCCCGCCGGCATCGGCCTCCGCCTGCTTGAGCGTGCGGGCATGCCACTCGGGCTGCGCTCCCAGCGCCGCGGCGAGGGCCGGGCGCGCGGTGCCGGTGGTGGCGGCGTGGATCGAGAGGTACTCCACCATCTGCTGCCCGCTGCGCAGGGCCTTGAGCCGGAGGCTCGGCACCGGGCCGGCCGCCGTCGGGTAGAGGAGGGCGAGTGGATCGGGCTGGCTCCAGCTCTCCGCGCGGCCGATCGAGTTCCAGGGGACCACGCCATCGGCGCCGAGGAGCCACGCCTCGACGCACCACGCGGCGAGGGCCACGGTGTCGGGGCCGGGGCGCGGCGCCTCGCCATAGAGGCTGACGAACACGGGCTGGCGACGGCATCTCGCGGCGACCGCCGCGGCGTGCTCGCGCAGGGCGCCGCTGATCACCTCCTCGGTGGTGACGCCGTCGAGCAGGTCGCGTTGCCACTGCGGCCGGGAGATGTCGGCCCGGTAGGCCACCAGCGCCCGCGGATGGTCGGCCACGCCGCGCCAAAACTCGACGCCATAGCGGCGCAGCGCCCAGAAGTCCTGCGTGTTGGACGGTTCGTCGAACACCCACGCGGCGGTCGAGCGGTCCCAACGGTCCTTCTTGTTGGTGACCTTGTTGTTGAGGTAGCACTCGAAGAGCGTGTCGCGCCAGCCACGCTCCTCCACGTGGGCGGCGATCGCCCCCGCCGCGGCGCGGAAGCCCTCCCAGTAGGCCTCGTCGTAGGCCGACTCGACCCAGTAGCCGCCGCGGAACGCGGCCTCGTGGTCGAGCGGCCAGTTCTCGTTCAGCGGCAAGTAGAACACCTCCACCGGCACCGGTCCGCGCGGCAGGTCGGCGAACGCGGAGCCGTCGAGCAGTGGCCCATGGCGCGCGTCCCAGGCGCGCCAGTCCCAAGCCCCGGAGGGCTCGATCACCGGCGGCCCGTCGACCCGCCCGCGCCAGTTGTAGCGGAGCACGTTGAGCGTGCAGCGGTGGGCGTGGCCGAGGCGGTACCACGCGGTCCCGTCGGCGGCGGGGAGGCCGTAGGCGTTGAGCTGGGGCACGAAGGACAGCCGGTCGGGGAGGGTGAAGTTCCAGACGGTGAGGCGACCCCCGACGGTCCGGCCGGCGACGGAAAGTTCGATGGCGTGCTCCCCGGCCGGCGCATCCTTCGGCACGTGGAATTCCACGAACGTGCTGGTCGCTCCGGCTGCCGCGGCCTCCGCCGGCGCCGCGGTGACGCCGACCGGCACGAGTGGATCGATGATGCCGTCCACCGTGGCCGCCGCGAACAGGCCGACCTGCGCCGGTCCCGCCCGGACGGCGACCCGGGCGGGGGGTTCCGGCACGAGGAAGCCGATCGTCTCCCCGCGCGCCGCAGCCAGATCGAGCGCGATCAGCGGCTGCCCGAACTCGTCACGGAGGGCGACAGGGAGGGCCGGTCCGGCGGGTGGGAGCGGCTCGGGAGGCAGCGTGGCGGGGGCCACCGCGGCCGGCGCCGGGGCGACGGGTGGCGGGACGACGCGCGGCGCGTCGTCGACGACGATGGTGAAGAAGGGCCGGCGGTCGCGCGGTCCTTCGCGGCTGGTGAAGAAGCGGTTGGGAAAGGGTCGGGGAATGAACCGCTCCCCATCGCGCTCGTACTCGCTCCCCACGTCGTCGATGACGAGGAAGCCCTGCGTTCGGCCGGCGGCCCGCGCCTCCACGACCGGCGGGGCGACCGGGATCACCTGCCAGCCGGCATCGTCTGGGGGGGTGGCATCGCCGAAGCCCCACGGGGTGCCCCGGGCGGCGAGTGACACGGTGGTGACGTCGGGACCGTCGCCCCCCCAGCGGGCCGCGCCCGTGCGCGCCCACGCGAAGGCGGCGGCCCCCTCCACACGGGCATAGCCGGTGCCGGTGCCCTCGACCCAGTCGTCGGCCAACGCCGACACGGTGACACGGCCGAGGGGCGTCGGCGTCTGGAGGTGGAGATGGAGCGTCGCGGCGACGACGCGCCTGTCGCCGATCGGTTCCGGATCGATGTCGAGGAGCGTCATCTCCTGCAGCCCCTTGAGCTTCAGTTTCGGGGCGGCGCCGTTGTTGCCCTCGACCTCGCTGGGGTAAGTGGAAATCCACGTGTCGCGGCTCACCGGGATGCGGAGGGTTTCCACCGCCGGCGCCACGGAGTGGACCCCGGCGAGCACGAGCGTCGCGACCAGCGGCATCCTGCCCCATGGCCGACGCCACGACCGGGCTCGACCGGGGGACCGGACGCTCGGGTGGCTTCCGGCTCGGGCAACCGACCGCGTGAGATTGATCAACGCTTCGTTCATCGCCTGCACCTCCGGTTGTCAGTGCCCTCGGCTCTCGCTTCGGCCGTCACCCAAGGACACACGGCCCCCGCTCGCACCGGCACGGCCACCTGGTGTACCCTCTCGACCAGCCACTCGACTCCGGACCCGAACCATGGATCCCCTCGCCGCCGCCGGACCGTCGCCCCGCGGAGGATGGCACGAGGATACCGCCGCGATCCTCGTCGGCGCGGGCCTTGTCGCCCTGGCGCTGGCGATCGGCTGGGGGGCCCGCCCCGATGCCGATCCCGGTAGCCGCAAGGCCCACCCCAAGGGCTGGCCCAATCCGCTCACCCGCTCGATCGACAAGCCGCAGACGTGGGAGTCGTCCCCGGCCGGGGCGCTGATCGACAAGGGGGGCAAGCCGGTGACGGTGCCGATCCTCCTGGGGATGACGTGGGTCGTGGGGGTGATCGTCGCCGGGACGGCCCTGCGCAGGAAGGGCGTGGCCGCGGCGCTGCCCGGGGCACTGGCGCTGGCCCTGCTCGGAGGCCTGGCCTACCTCCTCGCCGCGCAGAAGGTGATCCACTATTACAACCTCGAATACCCGCTGTGGGCCCTGCTCGTGGGGCTGGTGATCGGCAACACCGTCGGTGTGCCACGGTGGTTGGCACCGTCCCTGCAGGGGGAATACCTCATCAAGACCGGCCTGGTGCTCTTCGGCGCCGAGGTGCTCTTCAGCCGGCTCCTCGAACTCGGGCTGCCCGGTCTCCTCACCAGTTGGGTGGTGACGCCGATCGTCCTCGTGGCCACCTACCTGTTCGGCGTCCACGGGTTGCGGATCCCGTCGCGGTCGCTGTGCATGGTGATCTCCGCCGACATGTCGGTGTGCGGGGTCTCGGCGGCGATCGCCACCGGGGCAGCCTGCCGGGCCCGCAAGGAGGAGTTGTCGCTGGCGATCGGCCTGTCGCTGGCCTTCACGGCGCTGATGATGGTCGTCATGCCACCGTTCATCCAGTGGGCGGGGATCGATCCGATCGTCGGCGGCGCCTGGCTGGGCGGGACGATCGACGCCACGGGCGCCGTCGCCGCGGCGGGCGAGATCCTCGGCCGCGACCTCGGCGACAAGCGGCCCGCCGAGGTGGCCACGACGGTGAAGATGATCCAGAACTCGATGATCGGCCTCATCGCCTTCGCCGTGGCGGTCTACTGGTCGGGGTGGGTCGACCGGACCGCGACCCCGGTCCGGCGGTCGCTCGCCGCGGAGGCCTGGGACCGGTTCCCCAAGTTCATCCTCGGCTTCGTGGCCACGTCGATCGTCTGTTCGTGGCTGTTCACCAGGGGTGCCGAGGGCGCGCTGTGGGTCGACGGCGTCACCAACGGGTTCACGGGGCGGCTCCGCGGCTGGCTGTTCTGCACCGGCTTCGTCTGCATGGGTCTGCAGACGGTGTTCCGCGAACTGGCCCCGGTGTTCGTCAGCGGCCGCCCGCTGGTGCTCTACGTCCTCGGCCAGGTGCTCAACCTCGCCCTCTCACTGGCGATGGCGACCCTGACCTTCGGCTGGCTGTTCCGCCAAGGGGGTGGACCGTGAACCCTTCGGCGCCGGCACCCGCGCGATCGGCGGGAGGCGCGCTGCGCCTCGCCACGGCGCTGGGCGCGATGGCCGTGATCTGGCTCGGTCTCCTGCCGCGTCTGGCCCACTGGCCGCCGGTGGCCGATCACGTGCGCCGCATGGAGCAGGGGGGGGTGAACCCGGCGGCGATGTTCTACACGGAGCTCGAACGCCTGCCCTTGCGGCCCGACTGGGTGCCCTCCCAGATCGCCCTCTGGCAGTGGCCCGCGGCACCACGGGAGCGGCGCTAGCACATGGGAGTCCTCCTCGACTGGGCCCGGCTCCTCCGGGTTCCCGCCCACGCGACGGCCGTGGCCGACGTCCTCGCCGGCTGGCTGGTGGTGAGCGGCGTCCGCGACCTCGCTTGGCCCCCCACGCCGGTCGGCTTGGCGATCGGGGCGGGGCTCGCCCTGTACGCGGCCGGCATGGTGCTCAACGACGTGTACGACGTCGATCTCGATCGGCATGAGCGCCCCGATCGGCCGCTGCCGTCGGGGCGGATCGCTCTGGGCACCGCGGCCGTGGTGGGACAGGGACTCCTCCTCCTCGGTGGCCTCCTCGGCTGCGCGGCGGCCATCCTCTCGGGGCATCCGGCGGTGCTGCTCGTCACCGCGGCCCTCACTGCCGCAGTCTGGCTCTACGACCGCTGGGCGAAGGCCACCCCCTGGGGCCCGGCCGTGATGGGGCTGTGCCGGTCGCTCAACTGGCTGATCGGCATGACCGTGGCCGGCGGGCCGACCGAGGGTCACCAATGGCTGATCCCGATCGGGATGGGGCTCTACGTCGCCGGTATCACGCTCTACGCCCGCGACGAGGCGGGACACAGCCGCGCCGCGACGCTGCTGTCGGGCGCGCTGGCGATGGCGGTGGGGCTGGCGCTCGTCGCTGCCCAGTCCGTGGAGACGGTCCGCTCCGGCGAAGCCGCGCCGTTCCTCGCGAACCGTTCGCCGGGGAACTGGGCCGCCGTTTGGGCGGTGCTGATCACGTTGCTCAGCGTGCGCAACGTGCTGCCCGTGATCGAGCCGTCGCCCGGTCGCGTCCAGGCTACCGTCGGCAATGCGATCATGGCGATCATCACCATCGACGCGATCGTCGTCTTGGGCCGCTGTGGGGAAGCCTGGGGGATCGCCCTCCTCGTCGGCCTCCTCACCCCGTTCCTCGTCGGCCGCAGCCTCGTGCCCCCCACCTGACACCATGCGGCTCGGCCACGGCACCAACTCCATCGGCGACGTCGCCCCCCGCGCGGCGCTCCCGCTGCTTTGCGACCTCGGCTACCGCTCGCTGGCGCTGACCCTCGACCATCACCTCCTCGACCCGTTCTCGGCCGATCTCCCCACGGAGGTGGACCGGTGGCGCGGGGCGCTTCGCGATGCGGGGATGGCCTGCGTCGTCGAGACCGGAGCCCGGCACCTCCTCGATCCGCTGGTGAAGCACGAGCCGACGCTCGTCTCGGCCGATCCGGCGGCGCGGCAGCGACGGATCGACTTTCTCGTCCGCGCGATCGACATCGCCGCGGCCCTCGATGCGGGGTGCGTGTCGGCGTGGGCCGGCGTGGTTCGCGACGCGGCCCCCGGCGACGTCGTCTGGCACCGGCTCACGACCGCCCTCGGTCCGGTGCTCGAGCATGCCGCACACCGCGGGGTACCACTGGCGTTCGAGCCGGAGCCGGGCATGTTCATCGACACGCTCGATCGTTTCGGCATCCTCGTCGACCGCCTCCGCGATCCTCCCGGACTGCGCCTCTGCCTCGACACCGGCCACCTCGAATGCATGGGGGAGTGGCCCCCGGCGGAACACCTCGCCCCGTGGGTTGAACGGGTCGCCAACGTCCATGTCGACGACGCTTTCCCCTGCGTTCACGAGCACCTGCCGCTGGGCAGCGGATCGGTCGACTTCGGGGCGATCCTCGGCTGCCTGGCGGCGGGGGGCTATGCCGGCGGACTCCATGTCGAACTCCCGCGGCACACCCACCGCTGGATCGAGGAGGCCCGCCACAGTGCCGCCTTCCTGCGGCGCTTGCTGGGAACGGCCGCCGGATGACGTAGACTCCGGCCGATCCTTTCCTGGAGCCACCGACCGCCATGACCGACACACCGTTCGTCCTCGTTCTTTCGGTGCCCGGCCTGCGGCCGGAGGATCTGCCGCGGATGCCGGTGGTGGCGGGGCTCGCGGCAGCGGGGGGGAGCGCGCCCCTCGCCCCGGGGTTCCCCGCCGTCACCTGTCCCGTCCAGGCCACGCTGACCACCGGCACTCTGCCGGTGGGTCACGGGATCGTGGCCAACGGTCTCTACGACCGGGCCCGCCGCCACCTGGAGATGTGGATCAGCCCCGACTCGGTGCACCGCGCCCCGCGGATCTGGGACCGGCTCCGGGCCGCGCGCCCCGATCTGCGCACCGCGGCCTGGTTCCTCCTCCAATCGAAGCACGCCACCGCGGATCTCGTCTGCCTGCCGGCCCCCTGGCACAACGCCGACGGCACCGAGACGATGTGGTGCCACACCAATCCCCCCGATCTCTACACCGCCCTCCGCGCGTCGCTCGGGGACTTCCCCCTCCACAAGTTCTGGGGACCGCTGGCGGGCATCGACTCGAGCGCGTGGATCATCGACAGCTTCCTCCAGGCGGCGCGCGGCGGGCCGCCCCACCTGGCGGTCGTCTACCTGCCCCACCTCGACTATGCGGCCCAGCGCACCGGCCCCGACAGCCCACCGGCGCTGGCCGCCTGCGCCGAACTCGACAACGCGATCGGCCGGCTTGTCGAGGGTTTCACCGCGCTGGTGGCCCCCGTGCGGCCGACGGTGGTGGTGGCGGGCGAGTACCGCATCCGCCCCGTCAGCCGGGCCCTGCTCCCCAACCGCATCCTCCGCGACGCGGGTCTCCTCACGGTGGTGAAGACCCCCGCCGGCGACCTCATCGACATGGAGCGCAGCCGGGCGTGGGCCCTGGCCGACCACCAGGTGGCACACATCTATCTCCAGCTCGGCCTGCGTCGCGAAGACCGCGACGCCCTCGTGGAGCGGATCCACGAACTGTTCGCCGGCCGGGCCGGCGTCGGCCGCGTGTTCTCCGCACGGGGGCTGGTGGAAGCCGGCCTCTCGGCGACCCCCGTGCCGGCGCTGGGGAGCCGCTGTGGCGACGTGGTCCTCGAAGCGGCACTCGACACCTGGTTCGCCTACCCGTGGTGGTCGGACGACGCCAAGGCACCGACCTTCGCCCGGACGATCGACATCCACCGCAAGCCGGGCTACGACCCGCTGGAACTGTTCATCGACCGCACCGCTCCGCCGCCGCCGGGCATGCCGTTCGGCATCCCGCTCGATCCGGCGCTGGTGCGCGGGTCGCACGGGGCGGTCGACCCGTCCGCTCCCCACGAGACGCTGCTGGTCTGCTCGGAACCGGGCGTCGTCAGCGGCGCTCCCCTCGCCGCGGCCGACGTCGCCGACCTCACACTCGGTCTGTTCGGCGCGGGCTGAGCCGGACGCCGCTCACACCCACTCTGGCGCCGGTTCGATCGAATCCGCCGGACGCTTGCCCGCGTCGACGCGGCCGGAGCCGGCCAGTCGGCTGGTCACCTGGACGGCCATGTCGTGGTCGCAGGTGATTTGGCAGGAGAGGCGCACGCCAGGGGTGGTGATCCCCTTGGCGGCGAGCACGTCGCGTTCCGCCTTCGTCATCCGCGGCGGTTCCCCGGCCACGAACGTGACCCGGCAGGTCGTGCAACGGGCCACGCCGCCGCAGGCGTGGAGCTGGTCGGTGCCGCACTCGTCCACCAGCGCCGTCACCAGGCGCTTGCCCGCCGGCACCGTGAACGTCCCCACCCCCTCGACCACGATCTGTGGCATGGCGCTCTCCCAGCCACCGCCCCGGTGTGGCGACCGCACTCGCGTGGCGGCGGGCTGGCGTGGCACGTCGGCCACGGCAGCCCTCCCGGGCAATGTCGATCGTCCCCCCGGCCCCGGGGTTCGCCCCGGGGCCGTGATCATTTCCGTGGCGCCTTGTCGTCGAGGTGGGCCGCCAGATCCTCGGCCGAGACGGCGCTGGGGACACCGTCGAGCGGCACGTCGAGACCCGCCGTCCAAACCAGCGCGTTGAGCATCATCCGACGGAAGTCGTCGTTGGCCCAGTTGCGGTGGAAGTGGGCACCGGTGCAGCCGAAGCCGCGCCCACCCCCCGGCCGCTCGTAGGCCCAGGAGCACCTCTCGCGAGCCCTTGCCGGCGCGGACCGTGGGGTTGTTGCTGTGGGGGCCGTCGGGCCGCTCCCGCGTGGCGTCGGGCGGCACGGCGGAGAGGATCGGCACGAGGCCGTTGGCCGGCTCCTTGAAGCGCATGTGGTAATACCACTCGTCGTTGGTCTCGAACGGCTTCACGCCCCGTGTGATGGGGTGCTCTTTCGCCAGCTCGGTGGCGGCGAGCGTCCAGTGTGGGTTGACCGACCAGTGGGGCTCGAAGTAGCCCCCCATCCAGTTGAGGAACTCGGGCCCACCCTTCTCCTTGGGTACCTCGACGGCGTAGTGGAGGCAGGCCACGCCCACCCCGCGCTTCGCCAGGGCGTCGATCTGGCCGAGCCGGTTGCTCTGCAACACCGGATGGCCGCCGCCGCCGTCGGCGAAGAAGAAGATCGCGTCGGCGTTGTCGAAGGCGGTGGGGTCGGTCGGCCAGCCGTCGGTGTGGGTCACCGTCACGAGCTGCTGCCCCGAGGCGTCGAGGCACTTCTCCACGAGCTTCGTTCCGGCGCGGAACTCGTGCTCACCCGGGCCGTGGCTGGCACGGCCCGCGACGAGGACGAGCTTCTTGCGGCCGTCGGCCAACCGCGTGCGCTTGAGGTGGATGTCCTTGAACTCCACCTTCATCGGCGGCCCGGCATGGAGCTGGAGGGCGAGGATCCCCTCGGCCGACCGCTTGTCGGTCTGCTCGTCGATCGTCTCCGACATCAGCTTGCCGTTGATGAAGTGGGAGAGCTTCGCCCCCTCCGCGACGATGCGGTAGTCGTTCCAGTCGCCCGGCTTGATCACCTGCTGGAGCTCGTCCTTCGACCCGATCACCTCGGTTTTCTTGGTTCCGTCGGCGGCGATCGACACCCGCTCGCCGCGCTGGGCGAGGATCCCCCGGCCACGTTCCTCGTACTGGATACCGGTGTAGGTCGGCCCGGAATCGATGTCGGCCTGGTAGCCGCCGACGACGAAGTCACCCAGGTCGCGGCTGCGGTACTGGATGCCGCTGTTCCCGCCCGTGATCCGGTAGGACAACCGGATCTCGAAATCGTCGAGCGTACCCTGCCGCCAGATGAGGAACGTGTTGCCCTTGGTGGGCTTCTCGGCGGTCGTCTGCCCGACGATCGCGCCATCCTGCGCCGACCAGAACTCCGGCTTCCCTTCCCAGCCCTCGAGCGAGGTGCCGTTGAAGATCGGCACGAAGCCGTCGGCCTCGGCCGCGACGGCAGCCCGCGGGGCGCCCCCGAGCGTGACCAGCGCCATGCAGAGGGGCACAGCCCAAAACCGGCGGACGGGGATGCTGCGCCACTCGACCGACCGACGACGTACGAACACCACGGCGAACCTCCGCGCGGAAGGATCGCGGGGGGATCGACCGTCGGTCACCCCCGCGCGGCACGAAGTATGCCACGGGCCGCGGCGGAGATTCCAGGTACCCACCCGTCTGGAAGGTCAGCGGCTACCGGGGCCGGCGAGGCTGGTGGCGTCGAACGACTCGCGGTCGAGGCCCATCATTTCCAGGAACCGGTTGAGCCCCACGACCCGGACACCGAGGCGGCGGGCCTCGGCGAGTTGCTTCTCACGTCGCTTCTCATCGGCGGGCCGCCACCCGGAGTTTTTGTCGAGTCCAGCGGCGGTGATCCGCGGCAAACCGCCGTCGACGACCAGCGCCGTCGCCGGCGTCACGGTCGGTTCGACGCTCCCGCCGAACCGCTCGACCAGCCCGGTGAGCGTGTCCTGGTCCTGGGCGGCGTCCCGATCGACCTGCAGGTAGCCGACGAACACCGTTTCCAGCGTCTGCCCCGGCGTCCACAGACTCGTGGCCACGCCGTCGCCGGCAAGGATCGGGTTGCGGGCCGATTGCTTGCGGATCCGCGCCCGGGCCACCGCCGGTCCTTCCCGGTCGATGATCTCGATCACCGCCTTGCGGGAACCGATCGGCGGCTGGGGATCGGCGGGATCGAAGACGTTGAGGACGAGCCCCCGGGGCAGGGTGGCGGTCGCCCCGACATCGATGAGCACCGAGCGGTCGAGATCGTTGACCGCGAGCACGCGGCCATCGAAGCCGTCGATGCGGTCGTCTTCAGGGGTGGCGGCGAGGACCTGGTCCTGGAGCGCCCGGTCGGCCACGCGCAGGTCGGCGAGCACCTCGTTCTGCCGGGCCAACGACCGCTCCCGGTCGCGCAACTCCTCGAACACGGTCGTCATCCGCTCCTCGGGCGGCTGGGCCTTGAACCGGGTCTGGCGCTCCGGGGAGAGGAAGCCCCCCGCCTTGGCGATCTCCTCGACGAGGAGATTGAAACGGTCGGCCGCGGCGTTGGCCTTCTTGAGGTCGTCCTGGAGCCGTTTCACGAGCTGCTCGTACTCCCCCCGGTTCTCGTTGAACTTGTTCCGCTCCGCCTCGGCATCGGCCTGCTGCTTGGCGAGGAGCTGTTCCAGTTCGTTCTGGCGGTTGCGCGAGTCGGTGAGGGCCTTGTCCTTGCCCTGCTCCATCGACGATTTCTCGGCGTTGAGGTTTTTCAGCGCCTCGTCCTTGCTCTTCACCGCGGCGAGGAGCCAGTCAGAGAGCTTGGTGTAGGCCTTGGCCTCGTCGCGGTAGTCGCCGTACTTCTTCTCGAAGGCCTCGGTCGTTTCGGTCTCGATGTCGGCGACCGCCTTGTCGTCGGGGAAGCCGAGGATCTGCAGGAGCTTGGCGCGGTCGTCCTGCGCCTTCTGCATGTCGGACCGGGCCTTGGTCGCGTCGGCCTGGGCCGTCTGTGCGGCGGCGGTGGCGTCGGTGCCCCGGCGGTAGAGCAGGTAGGAGGTGATCGCCATCACGAACGTGAGCATCACGAACGTGATCAGCGCGATCGTCAGCGACTGCGAAACCGAGGCGCGGTTGGCGGCCATGTCGAACAGATCCCCCGTGGCGGTGCGTCCCTGCAGGCCGGCACCTCCCGCGACGGGAGGCGAGGCCGGTCCGTCGGCCGCGCGGGCAGACGAACCACCGGGGGGTCCATCGTCGCCCGCGTCAGACCGTCTTCACAGCCTGACCGATCGTGACGGCTGTGTCGAACAGGCGGTTCGTGCCACGGGCAGGGAGGCCCAGCGCCGTGAAATCGACCGTCCCGCCGTGGCGTGCCGCTGCGCGGCCCAGGATGGCGACCGCGGTGGCCTGGACAAGGCCAACGCCGTCGTCCACCGCGGCTCCGGACGCGATGGCGGTGACGAGCCGGTTCATCCCCACCTGGTACCGGCTGCCATCGGCCCCGCACGGGCCGCCGGAGAACGCCTCCCCCGTGGCACGCGCCCCCCGATCGCCGCCCCGCGGACCGATGACGCCGGAGCGGAGGTCCGCGAACCCGGCCCGGCCATGGACCGCCTCGTGGCCGATGCCGTCGCCCGTGCCGTCGCGGCGGCAGTGGACATGGAGGCTCGCCCCCGAGTCGAAGCGGTAACGGACGCACATGCCGTCGGTAACGTCACCGATCGACCACCGGTCGCGGCGCCCGGGCAGCAGGCGTCCGGTCGCGGAGACGGGCACGACGTCGCCGAGCACCCACAGGGCCTTGTCGATCGCATGGATCTGCCGCTCCACCAGCGGGCCGCCGCCGAGATCGGCGAACGAGATCCAGTTGCGCTGCCGCCACTCCGCGGCCGACATGCCCGGCCGGTGGGGCACGCGCCACGGGAGGCCGCTCTCCGCGACCACGATCACCCAGCGCGGCGTGCCGATCGTGCCGGCATGGATCCGGGCGATGACCGCGGCCGTGCCGGCGTCGTGGCGGTAGGCGAGCCCCGAAGCGACGACGAGTCCGCGTTGCCAGGCCGCGGCGAGCGCCCGGGCCGCGCGCTGGCAGCCCGACGCATCAACGGCCACCGGCGCCTCGCAGTAGACGTGGCACCCGGCCGCGACCGCGGCCTCCAGTTCGTCCGGCCGACAGGCAGGGGGCGTGGCGAGGATGACGAGATCGACTCCCGCGGCGAGGACGCCGGCACAAGCGTCTTTCCCGATCACCCGCACCGGTGCCGCATGGCCCGCGGCCGCCCGCCCCGCCACGGACCCGGCGACCGCGGCAGCGGCGCTTTCCACCTGATCGGCGAACAGGTCGCCGAGCGCCACCACGCGCACCGCCGGATCGGCGGCCAGCGCCTGGATGGCGGCTCCTGTGCCCCGTCCACCACAGCCCACCAGACCCACGCGGATCACGCTCCTGCCACCGGCGAACCAGCCCCCCTGGCCACCCGGCAGGGAGCCGGCGACCGCGCCCGCGGTGTCGGGCGTCGCCGCGGCGGTCGCCCTCAGGCCGAGGCCACCCGCCACGGCGACTCCACCGCTGGTGTGGATGAACCGGCGACGCGATGACTGGCGGGGGCTGGCGGACATCGGTTGGTCTCCTCGGGGGTCCGGCCGATCCGCCGGCGCCGACACTGTAGCAGGCGGTCGGCGGAATCGGCCGCGGAGCGTGCGCCGGGCGGCGCCGCCGTCACCGTAGCCGGGCGATGAACTTGGCCAGCGGCTCCTCGAGGGCCTCCGGTTCGACGCCGAAGGCCGCCACGAAATCGGCCAGCCTCTGGTCGGCGGAGTCGGCCGCCAGGGGCGGCTTGGCGCCGATGATCTGGAGGTAGCGCACGAATTCCGCCTTCCGCGTCTGGACGAGGAACGCGGTGAGGGCCCAGCCTCCGGCATAGGCGTCGAGGGCGCTGTCGGGGTCGCGGAACGGCGCGTCGAAGGTGACGATCGGCCCGAGCTTCCCCGGACGGGCGGAGGCCAGGAACCGTTCGGCCCGCGGACGGTTCACGGCACCGATGCCACGCCAACCGCGGCCCGAGCCGAGGTCGGGGGTTTCGAAGTAGGCCGCCACCCCCTCGCTGAGCCACAGTGGCACCGGCGCCAAGCGGCGGTGGAGGCCGGAGTTGAAAGCCATCTGGTGGGTGGCCTCGTGGATCAGCGTGCTCACCAATCCGCTCGCCGCGGGACTGGCGAGGATCTCGATCCCGGCGCGCCCCGCCGCACCGCCGCGCCCCCCCGGGCCGTCGCGGCCGGTGAGATCGAAGGTCGTCACCCGGTTGGAGAGCAGGTTGTAGTAGCCCACCACACGGTCGGCCGCCGCCCCCAGGTCGCCCGCCGCGAAGGCCTCGTAGCGCTCCCGATCGGCGAACACGACGACCACGAGGGGGCGCTGCGGACCGGACAGATCGAGTCCCGCCTGGCGCCAAAAATTGATGAATGCATCGTGGAGGCGCTCGAAGAGGCTGGCGCACCACTGCGCATAGCCCCGCGAGGTGTCGTAGCAGACGATGTAGTGCCGGGTGACGACGACGTCGAACCCGGCGGGCAACCCGGCGAGCACCAGGCGGGCCAGTTCCTTGGCAGCGAGCGGTTCGGCCGCCGTGGCGAGCGCCTCGCGCCTTTCGATCACGTCGGGCTGGACCAGTTCCAGCCGGCCGTCGGCCGCCTCCACGAGCGCGCCGCCGTCGGCCGCCTCGACGAGCAGTTCCCCCTCGACCCGACGTGCCCCGTCCGGCCCCGACACGGTCAAGCGGACCTGCTCGGCGGCAGGACCGGGGGACGGAACTGCCCGCGGCTCGGCCCCGCCGACCACCACGACGAGGGCACCGGCCCACAAGCCCCAGGCTTTGCCCAAACCACCCTGTCGGCGGCGCGGCGACTGGTCTGGTCCCACCGGTTGGTCCCCTGTACGGTCCCCGCCTCCACTCCGCTCCATCGGCACGATTCTCCCGCCATGACCACTCCGCTGCCAACGGACCGCGCCGACCTCCCCTCCCGCCGCGGCCAGGCCGGCCGGGCGCTGTGCCTGGTGGTCTCCATGCTGCTGCCCGCGGTGAGCGGGTGTTCCGGCGGCGGCCGGTCGTGGAAGCCGTCGTGGCCGTGGCAGGATCGGGAGAAAGCGGCACGACTGGCCGAGCGCTACGGCACCACCGCCAACCAACGGATCGACACCCTCCGCTCCCAGGCCGCCGAGGCGCGGAAGGGGGGTGCCGACCGCCAGATCGCCTTCACGCAGGATCTCACGCGCCGGATCCTCGAGGAACACGATCCGCGCGTGCGTTGCGAGATCGTCACCGAGGCCGCCGCCTTCGACACGCCTGCCGCCGCGTCGATCTGCCGCGGGGCACTGCAGGATCCGGAAGCCCGGGTGCGCATCCGGGCGTGCGAGGTGTGGCGGAAGCGGGGCGGGCCCGACGC
Organism: Planctomycetia bacterium; assembly: GCA_009924545.1. GTDB lineage: Bacteria > Planctomycetota > Planctomycetia > Pirellulales > UBA1268 > F1-20-MAGs016. The sequence goes on from RFRL01000023.1 coordinate 23,429, forward strand.
GGTCGCCCTGCTCACGTCGCGGTATCGCTCCGACACCGATCTCGACGTCCGCCTCCGCGCCCTGCGGATGCTCGGTGAACTCCGCGATTCCAGCGCCATCCCCGTGCTCGCCGCAGCCCTCGAGGATCCCGACCCGGCGGTCCAGTACCGGGCGGTGGCCGCGCTCAAGGAAGTCAGCGGCCGCGACCTGGGCAACGACGTCAATGCCTGGCGGGCCTGGGCCGCCGACCCGGCCGCCCAGCGGTCGGAAGTGACGATCGCGGAACGGCTCCGCGCGCTGTTCTGAGGACGGGAGTCGCACCGACCGTCCCCGTCGTGCCGGCGTGCCACCGCGGGCGCCGCACGCGTGAAATGCAGCGCGGCGCCGCGCGCCATGCGGCATCCCCCGCCAGGGCTGTGGTCGACGCACCGCGCCCGCATGGTTCCCGTGCGCGCACCACCGGCCACCATCGGCAGGCTCGGCCGGGCCGGATGTGCGCGGCCGGCAACCTGGTGAACATGGGTGGAGAACCGGCGCCGTGGCAACGATCCGCGGCTCCGGCCGGCCGATATCGCCTGCACCGATATTCGCCCCTTCCCGGCCCCGCGCCGCATCCTCCCGAGACAGTCGTGTCGCAGCGCCTCTCGCATCCGATCCGCCTCGCCCGCACCGCGGCTGGCGGTGTCCTTTCCCGGTCTCGCTCCCGCGGATGGATCATGCTCGCCCTGGCCGGCGGCCTCGTGGCGATGACCACCACATGGGCTGCACCTGCCGGGAGCCGCACGGGGGGTCGGCGGCTCTTCGAGGCCTTCGCCCGCAAGCCGAACGACACGCCCCCCCAGGCCTTCATCGCCGCCCCCACTCCGCGACCGCTGGCGCCGCACGACGTCAACGTCAACCCGGCGACGCCCGCGCCGGCGCCCGACGCTCCCGTCGAGGCGACGAGCGAGGCCACGCCGGAGGTGACGCTTCCCGCGACGTGGGACGAGGCCCTCGCCATGTTGAGCGGGCTACAGGAAGCGGCGCTCCAGGTGGGGCGGGCCGCCCTCGACCCGGCGGCGGCGTCCCCCACCCCCGGCGCGCCCGTTCCGGCGCCGGTCGCCACCACGCCGGCACCGGCCGCCCCGGCGACCGGGGCGGCCGCCGTACCGTCCCCCCGGATCACCCCGGCGGGCACCGCCGCACCGCCGCCGGCCACGCAGCGGATGGCCCGCCTGCAGACGCGCATCGCCCAGACGCTCGCCACCTACCAGCGCCGCCCCCTCAACACCGCCAACCACACCCCATGGGAGGTGATGCACGGCTTCATCGCCTTCGGCATCCCCACGAAGGTCCGGGTGGGCGGTCCGGGCGGCGACCTGGTGAACTCGATCGGCTGGATGAACATCGGGGGCCGGTGCCGCGGGCAGGTGATGCTCGGCACCGACGGCGACAGGCTGGTGGCCATGCGCGGGGTGGGGGTGCAGGGGCACGCCGCCCAGTATCTCGCCATCCTCGCCCAGTGCCGGGTGGCCCTCAATTCACCGATCACGCTCCACGCGCGGGCGTTCACGGTGTCCGACCTCGTGGCCGATGAGCAGGCCGCCTGCCGCGCCGGCACCGAGCTCACCTTCGCCCTCATCGGCCTGGCCCACTACCTGCCGACCGACAGTGAGTGGACCTCCCGCGACGGCGGCACCTGGTCGCTGGAACGACTCGTGGCGGAGGAGATCGAGCAGCCCATCCGCGGCGCCCCCTGTGGCGGCACCCACCGGCTCTTCGGCCTGGCGTACGCCTGCCAGCGCCGCCTGCGGGCCACAGGCGCGCTCGACGGGCACTATCGCCGGGCCGACCAGTTCGTCCGCGACTACCAAGACTTCGCGCTCACGAAGCTCCAGAACCGGGACGGCTCGTTCAGCACCGAGTGGTTCAAGTATCCCGCCGACCGCGAGGACGACGTCGATCGCAAGGTGCAGACGACGGGGCACATCCTCGAATGGCTCGTCGGTTCGCTCGACCAGCAGCGCCTCTACGAGCCGCGCGTGTTGGCGGCCGCGGAGTTCCTCTCCACGTCGCTCCTCCGCGAGCCGTCGCGGGACTGGAAGATCGGCCCCCTCGGCCATGCCCTCCACGCGCTGACGATCTACCAGGAGCGGGTGTGGGGAGTGGTCCTGCCCGGGGGCATCGCTGCCTACCACGGACCGATGAAGGCGGCCGAGGCCACCACCACCGCGCGGCTGCCCGGGACCGGCCGGACGATCCGCTGACCCGGCGCGGCATCGGGCCCGCGTCCTTGAACCAGCCCGCGCGGCTCCGTAGGCTTGCCGGACGGTTCCGCATGGTGCGGTAACCGTGCCGGGGACCGGACGATGGCACCCGCCGCACGCCAACCGCAGTGGGAGCAGTTGCTCGAGGAGGCGGTGCGCCTCTGCGCGACGACCGGCTCCGACGCCGTGCTCGTGCTTGCCGAAGAGCCGCTCGACTGGCAGCAGATCCGCGACATCGCCGCCGGGATGCCGCTGCTCGTGGCCGCCGATGACGAAGCACACCTCGTGGGGGCGACGGAAGGGGGGCTGGCGAAGGTCCTCCTCGATGTCGCCGGGCTGCCCGTGCAGGAGCGGTTGGCCCAGGCGTTGCTCGAGTGCGTGGCCGCGGAACTGATCCCGCCCCAGGCCCAGGTGGTGGCTGTGTACAGCGGCTTCGAGGCCGGCACGATCGACTCGGTGAGCGTCCTCAAACTCGAGGAGCACCTCGGCCAGCTCACCAGCCGCGACCTGCGGAATCTCGAGACGAAGGTACCGCTGGAGACGCTCAAGCTCGTGGTGGACCTCGCCGTGGAGATCGGCCGCGAGGGGCGCGAGGGGAAGCCGGTGGGCACGCTGTTCGTCGTCGGCGACACGCGGAAGGTGCTCCAGTCGAGCCATTCCACCGGGTTCGATCCCGTCCGCGGCTACGCCCGCGGCGAGCGCAACCTCTCCGACCCGCGCGTCCGCGAGGGGATCAAGGAGATCGCCCAGCTCGACGGGGCCTTCGTGGTCGGCCCCGACGGCACCGTGGAGGCCGCCGCCCGCTACATCGACGCCTCGGCGGAGAACGTGTCGGTGGCCAAGGGTCTCGGCGCCCGCCACTGGGCGGCCGCGGCAATCACGCGCCGGACGCGCTCCGTGGCCGTGGCCGTGAGCGAGACCAACGGCACCGTCCGCCTGTTCCAGAACGGCGAGGTGGTGCTGCGGATCGAGCCCTTCCGCCGGGCGATGAAGTGGAAGGACTTCGAGTACGAGCCTCCGGCTACCGCCGATTAGTGGGCCTCCGGCTACCGCCGATGAGTGGGCCTCCGGCTACCGCCGATGAGTGGGCCTCCGGCGACCGCCGATGAGTGGGCCTCCGGCGACCGCCGATGAATGGCGCGCCGCTGCGATCCCGTCAGTCGGCCAGGCGCACCTCGACGGCCCCGCGGTCCGCCGACTCCACACACGCCATCATCACGCGCTGGATCGCCAGTGACACCGCCGGCCAGCGCGGGTCCGGCACCCCGCCGATCACCAGCTGGGCGAACGTGCGGAAGAGGTTCGTCTCCTGCGCGGTGGGATGGGCACTGGCGTATTCGCTCACCGCCACGCGCCGGTCGTGGCGTTCCATGTCGAACCGGCACCCGTCGCCGACGAACGCCGGCTGCGAGACGGTGAACTCCAGCTCGTTGCCCACGTGCGGCAGGACGAAGTCGTCGATCCGCACGCTGCCGTGGGAGCCGGCGACGGACACCAGTTGCTGGTTGGACGTGCGGAACGACGTGAAGAACGACGCCGACACCCCGGCGCCCTCGTCGAAGAGCAACTCCCCCGCGAACTCCACCGGTACCGGCGCCCCTCCCCGGGCGGCGGTGCCCGCCTGCAGGAGGCGCCCCGTGACCCGCGTGGGCAGGCGGTGGTGCATGATCCACAGGCACATCCCGATCGTGTACCAGCCGAGGTCGCCGAGGCAGCCGAGGGGTTCGAGCTCCGCGTCCATGCGGATATTGGCGGCGGCGAAGTCGTCGGGGGCGTTGAAGGTGAAGTGGCTGACGATGCGGCGGATCTCCCCGACCGTCGCCGGATCGTCGAGCACGTTCCGCAGCGGCTCCAACCGCCGGCTGTGCATCCACATCACGCCGTCCATGAACTGGACGTTGGCGGCGGCGCAGGCGGCGACCATGCTCTCCAATTCGGCCACGCTGGCGGCACAGGGCTTTTCGCAGAGCACGTGCTTGCCCGCCCGGGCGGCTTCCACCGCCCACTGCCAGCGCAGGGCCGTGGGGAGCGGGATGTAGATGGCGTCGACGTCCTCGCAGGCGAGCAGCTCCTCGTAGGAACCGAGCGCCCGCGGGGCAGGATCGAGGGGCACGGTCGCCTGGCACCCGGCGATGAACGAGCGGGCACGCTCGCGGTCGCGGCTGGCCACCGCGACGAGCCGGGCGTTGCCGGCGTCGCGGATCGCCAGCCAGTTCTTCCGGGCGATCGCCGCGGTTCCCATGATGCCGTAGCGGCAGACGGTCTGGGCCATGGTGGGGATTCCTCCGGGGTCGCGCGGGTTTGTACCACACCGGCGGCGCCGGCACAGCCCGGGTCAGCAGCGCCGCTATGCTGTCGGTCCGGATGTCCACCCCCCACGCCGCCACTGCCGACCCCGACCTCACCGACCGCACGGTGTGGGTCGTCGACACCCTGTCGCGCGTCTACCAGCGGTTCCACGCGGTGCCGGAGATGACCAGCCCGTCGGGCACCCCCGTCAACGCCGTCCACGGCTTCGCCGAGGACCTGCTCAACATCCTCCAGAAGCGGAAGCCCGATTATCTGTTCTGCGCCATGGATGCCCCGGGGCCGACGTTCCGCCACGAGCGCCAGGCCGACTACAAGGGGACGCGCGCCGAGATGCCCGCCGATCTGGTGCCGCAGATCCCGCTGGTCCGCGAACTGTGCGCGACGATGGGCATCCCCTGCCTGCAGTGTCCCGGCTTCGAGGCCGACGACATCCTCGCCACCTTCGTCGCCCGGGTCACGGCCCGCGGCGGGCGTGTCGTCCTCGCCACCTCCGACAAGGACGCGCGCCAACTCCTCTCCGACCGGGTCCAGCTCCTCAACCTCCGCACCGACATGCTGATGGGGCTGGAGGAATTACGCGCCGAGTGGGGGGTCCGGCCCGAACAGGTGGTCGACTGGTTGGCCCTCGTCGGCGACAGCGCCGACAACGTCCCCGGCGTGCCGCTCATCGGACCGAAGGCGGCCACCGAACTGCTCGGCACCTTCGGCGACCTCGACACCCTCCTCGCCCGCTGGTGTGAGGTGAAGGGGGCGAAGAAGCAGGAAAGCCTCCGCACCCATGCCGACGTGGCCCGCTCCAGCCGCGAGCAGATCCGCCTCCGCGCCGACGTGCCGGTGGACATCCCCTGGGAGCAGGGGCGGGCCCACCTCCCCGATGGCGAGCTGCTCGGGCGCTTCTTCGAGACGCTCGGGTTCCGGCGGCTCCTCGGCACCGTCCGCCGCCTCGCCCCTCCCGCTGCGCGCCCGCCGGCCCGCGCGGCCACGCCCGGTGAACGGCAGGGGCAGTTGTTCGCCGCGGAGGGGGCCGAGCCTGCCGCCGTACGGGCCGACGACCCGGCATCGCTGGCGGGATGCGATGCCCCCGCCGACGACGGCTCCCTCGCCGCGGTCGTCGAGCGCCTGGCCGGGGAAGGGGACCTGACGCTCGCCGTGGCGCTGGCCAAGGGTGCCGGCCGGCTATCGCCACCGCTGGGACTGGCGCTCGTCTCCTCCCGGTCGGACGTGTGGATCGGAGGTGCCCTGCTGGCGGGCACCGGGCCGGGGCGACGGGGGCTGGCCGCGCTCCTGGCCGATCCCGCGGTCGCCAAACAGGGGCACGACCTCAAGCGGCAGGAGGTCGCCCTGCGCGCCGCCGGCATGGGCCTGCGCGGGGGGCGGTTCGACACCATGCTCGCCGCCTACCTGCTCCACGCCGGGCGCCGCGACTTCTCGCTCGAGTGGCTCGTCCGCGATGCCCACGGCCA
>RFRL01000221.1 GCA_009924545.1 Planctomycetia bacterium
CCACCGGCGAAGCCCTGGCTGCCGGAGAGGATCAGCGTACCCCCCTCGACCGCCAGCCCGCCACCGAGCGCACTGGCCGCCCCGGATGAGAGCACGAGCGTGCCCGACCCCGACTTGGTGAGCCCCGCGGAACCGACGAGGCGGCTGGCGATCGTGGCGGTGCCGCTCCCGGCGACGGCGATCCGGTTGAGTGCGCGCGTCGGCGCGCCGAGCGCGAGCGTGCCCCCCGTGATCACGTAGCCGGTGCCGGTGAAGTCGAGCCCCCCCTCGACACCGATGCTCCCCGACACGGTCACCGTGCCCCCGGAGCCGGCGAAGGTCCCGCGCGCGGTCGGCAGCCAGACGGTGGAGCGGTCGGTCCAGGTGGCGTCGAGCACGCCCCAGGTGCCGCTGCCGCCGCTGCCACCCGCCCCCGCCCAGCGGAGCGACTGGAAGAGCGGATTGGCGGCCTGCCCGTCGGTGCCCACGGCGTAGTAGGAGGTCAGTTCCGTGCGGTAGCCGGCCGTACCGCTGCGCGTCACCCCTTCGCTGTACCACAGCGCGTGCCCGGTGGCGTCCTGCCGCGTGCGGTCGATCATCTGGCGCAGGTCGTTCCACGGCGTGGCCGAACCGGTACCGAGGATCCGCAGCCCCCCGGCCAGTTCGTCGGTGCGCTGGCCCATCGCCGTGACCTGCGCCGGCCAGTCGGCGTTGAAGGAGTTGATCGTGGTCCGATAGACCTGCGGCACCACCTCGTCGTACAGGCCCGCCGCCACCCAATCGGACCATTTGGCATTGAGGTTCGCGGTGCTGACGTTGATCACCGCCGGGGCCAGCGAGATCACCACGTCGGGCTTCGCGGCACGGATCGCATCGTGCAGCTCCGTGGCGAAGGCCTGCATCTTCTGCTGGCGCCAGGCGACGAACTGCGCGTCGGTGGGGCTCGAGGGCAGGGACCGACCGGTTTCCTGCAGGTAGGTGGCCCGGGTGACGTCGTCGTAGCCGAACTGCACGGGCCAGGCGAGCCGGTCGTCGAACTGGATGACCTGCAGGTCGAATTGCTGCACCGCCTCGACGGCGATCCCCTTGATCAGGTTCCGCACCTGCGGCACCAGGGGATTCATCCACGAGTAGCCGTTGCTCGAGTTGGTGTAGTTGCCGGCGCTGTCCTTGAGGAGCCACCCGTTGTCGCGCGCCTTGATCGCCAGCGGGTTGTTCGGCGTCCCGAACCCGGCTGCGAGTCCGTACTCGAACCACGCGCCGTGCACGAGGCCGTTGGCCGCCGCCGCCGACCGCGTCTCGGAGAGGAGATTCCGTCCGGCGAGCGACGGATTGAGCGAGGTGGTGCCGGTGAGCGCGGTGAGCGTGGGGGAGGAGAAGTTGGTGTAGCCGTTCTTCCAGGCCTCGACGTAGACGGTGTTGAGGCCGACGCCCCGGAGGGTGGCCATCGTGGTGGCGACGTTCCCGGTGGCGAGATCATCGGACGCGGTAGTGGTGAGCCAGGTGCCGCGCAGTTCGGGCGCCGCCGCCCGCGCCGTGCCCTCCAGCCACAACGCCACGCCGATCAGTCCCGCGGCGCAGCCGCGCCCCATCGCGCCATCCATAACGCCCTCCCTGCACTCATCGCCGGGCCACTCCTTCGCTGGTGCCGACCGGACTGCAATCGCCATGCCAGCGGCAGGGTTCCGGGCGCCCTTGCGGAAAAGCAGTCATTCAGGGCCTGCCTATCGGTGGGACCCCGTCAACCGGTGGGGCGATTCACACCATGCGGCGCCGCCCGGGTGGATCGATCAGCCCCGTTCAGATCGGTGCTCGAACGCACCACGCAGCCGCCGCCATTTCCGCGGAAGCCCCGCAAACCAAATGGAGTACTCAACTTGAGGCCACGGTCGGGAACGCACTCGCCGGTCGGCACGGGGTTTGCCTATTGCGGGAGATTGGTCGCGGTCTGTGTTCGCCTGCGCCCACCCCCCTGAAGGGGGCGGCGCGCGGCGACCAAGACGCGCGTGTCTGGTCATGGCACCAGACGCCGGCACAACCGACAGCGACAGGAGATCGCTCCGCAGCAACAGCACGAACTTTTTCATCGCCATCCCCCGTCACGCTCCCATCCCACGGCAATCGCCGTGCGGTGTCGCGCCGCCACGCGGGTTGGCCACCAACCGCCCGACAGACTTGTCGCGTTGGCACTCCTCCGCCCCCGGGCGCGGGTTGGCCGCGCGCAACCCAACACGCGCATTCGCTGAGTGACCTCGGTCGAGGTCGCCTCCGCCGGTGGCGCTGGTTGGCCAGTGGCAACAGGTACCCGCGCCGGGCCCCCGGCAGCAGGGTCGACAGCGCTTGTTCAGCAGTTTCACATCGGAAGATCACCGTAGTCCGTCGTGCAGCATCGCCTGTGCGCCCGCAGAGGGCGTCCGACAGGCGCCTGCACCGTCACCATCGACACCACAACCACCACTGACACCACACCGCGGAGCAGAACACCAGACGACACACCGTTCCCGATATCCGTAGACCCCGCCGTAAGGAGACGACGATGGCCGATCAGTTCCGCAGGGAGGAAACTCTGTCCGCAGCCCCGCGCACGTGCGCGACGCCCCGCAGGGGTGATGCCCGGCACGTGCGGTGCATCCGCGCTGCCGTGATTTCGCTCGCATCGTGCGCCGCCGCGATGATGACGGCGCCCGTGCACGCCCAGATCGGGCTGTATGAAGTGGCCCGGTTCGATCTCGGGGCGACGTCGACGGCGGGTAACGCTGCCTTCATCGGCAGCAATCCCGCAGCCGTCGCCTGGAACGGGTCACGCTTGTGGGTCGCCGGGTACAACGGCAGTGGTGCGACCGGGACCACGTCGATCGTCGAAATCACCAACGCGACCCAGCAGGGGCTGGTGACCGCCACGTATTCCCCGACATTCGGTGCGATCACCGGGGTGCCCAACACGCGCGGCTACACCGGCCTGGCGATCAGCGGCACGCTCATCGGCGCCTCCTTCGACCTTGGCAGTAACAGCCCCAACGGAATCCAGGGGTTCTCGACGGCCAACCAGAAATTGTGGGATCTCTCCGCTTCGGGCACGAACACGGCCAACATCGGCACGACCCGCGGATTCGCTGGCCCGGCCTTCGACCCCGGCTTCCAGGGCAACCCCGCCCAGGGGGGCGGGCTGGCCTGGGTGACCCAGGGTCAAGGGCGGCGCTTCCTCAACGACTCCGTGTCGGGTTCGTCGATCTACACGCCGACGGCCAACGTCCCGCCCGGCGCCCAGCAGGGGATGATCATCAATACCAACCCGGTGTCGACCAATTGGCGTGACATTGCCTTCGATCCGGCCACGGGCGACCTCTACACCCGGACCAACGGCAACGTTGCCCGCACCAATCGCACCGGGGCCAACACCGACCAGTCACCCGGCGGTGTCGCCGGCCAGTCCGACTTGATCTTCACGACCGGGACGACCAACAACAACCTCGGCAACAACCTCGGCTACATGAACGCCGTCACCTCGGGCACGTTCAACTCGTTCGTCAACAACTACGCCGGCGATCTGCTCGTGTTCAACGACCGGGCGAGCACGGCGTCGGGGCAGTCGCCACTGAGCGTCATCAAGTTCCTCACCACCAGCGGGTCGACCATCACGCCGACCTGGACCTTCCTCAACGGTTCGACACCGGCCAACGGGTCGGGGCTCTACGACTTCTCGTGGGACGCCTCCACGCAGACCCTCGCCGTGATGGACTTCTCGAACCGCGGCGTGTCGATCTTCACGACCGCCGTCCCGGAGCCCTCCACTTGGGCGATGGCAGGGCTTGCCGGCATCGCGCTGACCGGGCACGGGATGTGGCGACGGCGGCGCCGCCGGGGTGGCCCGGCGTCCGCCGAGGTTGGCGCCGCGGCGCCTGATCGACCAGCGCAGGAGAGGTGAACGGGCCCTCCGGCGGCCGTCCCTTTCGAATCAGGGCCGCGTCACGCAGAACAGGTGCTGCTCGCCGCGGATGAACAGATCGTTGCCGGCAGGGGCGGGGGTGGCGTCGACACCCTCGCCCATGTCGTTGGTGGCGAGCACCTCCACCTGCGGGGCGTCGCGGATCACCGTGATCACGCCCCCCCGGTCGGTGAGGTAAACGTGGCCCCCGGCCGCCACCGGGGAGGCGTAGGTCCGCCCCACGCCGGGAATCCGCGCCGTCTCGTAGTGCGGCGCGCCAGTGTTCACGTCGAGGCAGGTGAGAAGCCCGGTCTTCTCCTTGTAGAAATAAATCCGATTCCCGGAGAGGAGCGGTGAGGCGACGTCGGGGGTGTCCTGCGCCCGGGTCCAGCGCACCCCGCGGCCGGCGGCCAGTTCGCCGCGTGCGGCCAGATCGAAGGCGCCGATGAACGCCCCACGGAAGCCGCTGGCGACGTACGCCACCCCGTCGGCGGCCACCGCCGAGGCACAGGGCCGTTCCGTCTGGCCACCGCAGCGCCACAGCTCCTTGCCGGTAGCGAGGTCGTAGCCCCGCGCGGCGCGCTGGCCGTTCATCACCACCTGCCGACCGCCGCCAGGCGCGTCCACCACCAGAGGCGTGGCCCAGCAGGTGGGCTCGTCGCGCGGCGCTTCCCAGGCGGTTTTCCCGGTCTGGGCGTCGAGGGCATACAGGGCCGAGGGCCCCTCGTGGTCCCAGGGGACGAGGATCATCCCGTCGGCGAGCGTGGGCGAGCTCCCCTCGCCGAACCCGTTGCGGATCCGCATGTCCCCGAAGTCACGATTCCACAGCACCTCGCCGTCGCGCGACAGGCAGAACAGCCCGCGCGACCCGAAATGGGCGTAGACGCGCTGGCCAAGGGTGCAGGGGGAAGCGGAGGCGAAGCCGTTGGTCTGGTGGGTACCCTCGTGCGGCACCGCCTCGACCACGGTGCGCGACCAGCGGATCTGCCCGCTCGCCCGGTCGATGCACAGCACACGGAAGTCGAATCGGCCCGACTGGCCCGCCACCGGCACGGCCGTGGTCACGTAGACATCCTGCCCGAGGACCACCGGCGACGAGCTCCCGCGGCCCGGGATCGCCACCTTCCACCGCAGCAGTTTCTCCGGGCCGAACTCCACCGGCGGCGTGGCATCGGGGGACGTGCCATTGCCGGAGGGACCCCGCCAGTGGGGCCAGTCGCTGGCGGTGGTGTCGGCGTGGAGCGCCGTCGCCCCGGGACCGAGGAGCACTAGGGTCATCACCGCCACCGCTGTCGGCCACCACGCTCGCACGGGATCGTGCCGACAGGTCAGCCGACTGGTCATGGGATCGCTCCTGGTGTGGTCGATGCGCGGCGTTCGAACCCGGCGGCAGGCATGGCCCGTGGCAGGCCCGGTAGCCAACCCTACCGTAGGGCGCCGCCACCGCCAGGGTCAACGCCCACGGCGCCCACATCGGTAAGCGCCCCCGGGCCGCCACCGCTCCGTCCCTGGTATGCTCTCGGGCCGCAGGCCACATACCCATGGCAACGCCCCGCCGGCACTTCATCCGCTATGTCGTGGCCGGTCCGGTGCTGGCTGGATGTCCACTCCGGGCAGCGGAGCCCGCGCCGGCCACGCTGGGGTCCGATTCGTTCGCGATCGGCCACCGGCTCCGCGACGGCGAAGCCTTCGGGCGGCCGGCCCGCTGGCGGTCGTGCGACCTGGTGATCGTCGGCGGGGGCTTGAGCGGCCTCGCGGCGGCGTACCTCGCCGGGGACCGGGAGGTCGTGCTCCTGGAGAACGAACCCGCTCCCGGTGGCCATGCCCGGTCGCAGGTCCTCGGCGGGATCCCCTCCGCGCTGGGCAGCGCCTACGTCGGCACGCACGACGCCGCCGGTCGCCTGGCCGCTGAGCTCGGGCTGCCACCGATGCCTGTCGCCGGCTGGGACGGCACGGTGGATGGCGGGGCGTTCATTCCGGATATCTGGGGTGCCGGGCTCGACGCCCTCCCCTACGAGCGCCGCGTGCGCGACCAGTTCGCCGCCTGCCGCCGCGACCTGCTCGCCCTCGATCCCGACGAAGGCCGCTTCGACGACACGCCGCTGGCGGCGCTCCTGGCCCCCCATGGTCCGGAGGTGACGCGCTGGTGGAACGCCTACTGCCCGTCCAACTGGGGTGGCACCGCGGCCGACGTCTCCGCGGCGCTGGCGATCGAGACGCTCCACTGGTGGGCTGGTCCCGAGCGTACCGACACCAGGGCGACGTGGGCAGGGGGCGTGGGGGCCCTGGCCGACCGGCTCACGACGGCCGTGGCGGCGCGGCACCCCGGGGCGATCATGGCGCCGGCGACGGCGCTGGCAGTGACGCAGTCGCGCGACGGGGTCGAGGTGATCTGTTGGCACGATGGCGCCGTCCAGGGGGTGCG
>RFRL01000222.1 GCA_009924545.1 Planctomycetia bacterium
GAGACCCTCCCCATGCCCGCCGCCGCACCCCGCGTCCTGATCGTCGTCGGCGACGCCACCGAGACGGTCGACACGCTCTATCCGTACTACCGCCTCCAGGAGGCCGGATTCCAGCCGGTGGTCGTCGGACCGCAGCGGCGCATGTTCCAGATGGTGCTCCACGAGGTGCGGCCGGGGTGGACGATCACGCGCGAATGGGAGGGCTACCAGATCACCGCCGATCTGGCCTTCGCCGAGGTGCGCGAGGCCGACTACCTGGGGATCTTCTTCAGCGGCGGCCGGGCGCCGGAGTACATCCGCTACGACGAGGATCTGGTGCGGATCACGCGCCATTTCTTCGCCGCCGGCAAGCCGGTGGCGAGCGTGTGCCACGGCGTGGAGATCCCCGCCTATGCCGACTGCGTGCGCGGCCGGCGCATGGCGACCGTGCCGAAGTGCCGCTTCGACCTGGAGGTGGCCGGCGGGATCTTCGTCGACGCCCCGTGCGTGATCGACGGCCCCCTCGTCAGCGGCCGCACCTTCCACGACCATGGCCACTACGTCGGGCCGTGGATCCGGCTCCTCGACACGGCGGCGGGGTTCAGCCGCTGATCCAGGTCGCCTCGGGGAAGCCGCGCAGCCACGTGAGCTGCCGCTTGGCGAGTTGCCGGGTGCGCTGCTGGGTGCGGGTGATGGCCGCGGCGCGCGTGCAGCGGCCGGCAAGGAGATCGAGGCATTCGGCGTAGCCCGCCGCCTGCCGGGCGGTCGGACCCAGGCCCCCGGCGGCCAGGGCGCCGGCGACCTCTTCGACCAGGCCGCCGGCGAACATCGCCTCGACCCGGCGGTCGATCCGCTCCGCGAGGAGGCGGCGCGGGCGGTCGACCACGAGGAGGCGACCGGCCCACGGCACGGGGGTGCCGCGATCCCATCCGGTGGCGGACCGGCCCCCGGCTGCGGCGATCTCCAGGGCACGGATCAAGCGGCGCCGGTCGCCGGGATGGATCCGGCCGGCGGCCACCGGGTCGACGGTGGCCAAACGGGCGTGGAGCGCCGCGGTGCCGGCCACGTCGCCCTCCGCTTCGAGCCGCGCCCGGACGGCGGCGTCGGCCGCGGGCAACGGATCGAGCCCGTCGCGGAGCGCCCTGAGGTACAGGGGTGTGCCCCCGGTGACGAGGATCCGGCGGCCGCGGCTGCGGATGGCGGCGATGGCGCTGGCGGCGGCATCGAGCCACAGGGCCACGCTGTAGGTCACGCTGGCCGGGACGACGTCGACGAGATGATGGGGGACGCGGTCGCGCTGGGCCGGGGTGGGCTTGGCGGTGCCGATGTCGAGGCCGATGTAGACCGCCATCGAATCGGCGCTGACGATCTCGGCGCCCAGATGCTCGGCGAGGCGGACGGCGATGGCCGATTTGCCCGCCGCGGTCGGCCCGGTGAGGCACCAGCAATCCTCCCCGAGGAGCCCTGGTCCGCCACGCGCCATCCCCCATGGTAGACTGCGGAGTTCCGCCGGCGATTCCCCGCCCGGGGTGTCGACGAACGCTCGATCAGCGGTGAGCTGGGCCATCGGTGAGACGCCGGACGTTTGCAACGAGGTGCGGCGATGACGGTCGGTGAGTCGAGGCAGGCCAGTGAGTCGAGGCAGGCCAGTGAGTCGAGGCAGGCCAGTGAGTCGAGGCAGAACGGTGGGGCCATGAACGCCGGCGGGGCCGTGCTCGACGGCCTGGAGCGGGTGATCGCGTCGCGCCGGGGTGCGGCTGTCGACCGATCGTACACCGCCCGCCTGCTCGCCGGTGGCGTGGCCGCCTGCGGTGCCAAGGTCACCGAGGAGGCGGCGGAACTGGTGGCGGCGGCGGCCGGTGAGCCGGCCGAACGCGTCGTCGCCGAAGCGGCCGACCTCCTTTACCACATGCTCGTCCTCCTCGCCACGCGCGACGTGCCGCTGTCGGCCGTGGAGGAGGAACTGGCACGCCGCTTCGGCGTGTCGGGCTTGGAGGAGAAGGCGGCCCGGACGGCGGTCCGGCCCGGAGCCGCCGCGGAGGGGACGGCATGACGACGATCGCTGCCGACGATCGCGAGAGCCTGCGGCTGGGGGTGCCGAGCAAGGGGCGGTTGGCCGAGATCGTGGCCGAGCTCCTCGCCGCCGCCGGCCTCGCCTTCCGCCGCACCGAGCGCAGCCTCTTCGCCCGCTGCCGCGACATGCCCGTCGAGGTGGTGTTCCTCCGCACCGACGACATCCCGGTGCTGGTGGCGGAGGGAGCGATCGACCTGGGGATCACCGGTTCCGACCTCGTGGCGGAGAGTGGCCGGCACCTCGTCCACCGCCTCGACCTGGGGATCGGCAGTTGCCGGCTGGCGCTGTGCGTGGCCGACGACGCGCCGGTGACGGGCCCGGCGGGATTGGACGGTGCCCGCGTGGCGACGAGCTTCCCGCGGATCACGCGCGGCTGGCTTTCCGAGCGCGGTGTGACGTGCCATCTGGTGGAGCTGTCGGGCAGCGTCGAGATCATGATCCAGCTCGGGATCGCCGACGCCATCGTCGACTTGGTCGAGACCGGCAGCACCCTGGCGGCCAATCGTCTGCGGGTGCTCACCGACCTGGGGCGCTACCAGACCGTGCTCGTGCAGCGTCCCGGCCTCGCCGCGACTCCGCTCGCCGACCGGCCGGCCATCGCCGACCGCATCGTGCGCCGGCTGGAGGGGATCGTCATCGCACGCAGCTACTCCCTGCTGGAATACAACGTCCCGCGCAGCCGCCTGGCCGAGGCGGAGGCGATCACACCCGGCTTCAATTCCCCCACCGTGAGCGCCCTGGAGGATCCCGCCTGGTGTGCCGTGCGGGCGATGGTCCGCCGGGGCGAGGTCCACGGCATCATGGAACGCCTCGAGGCGATCGGCGCCTCGGCGGTGATCGAGACCCAGATCGCCAACTGCCGGCTCTGAGCCCCGCCCCCGCGCGGTCAGCCGGGCAGCGCGCCGTGGGCCACGTGCCCGCCGACGAGGGTGGCCACGACCGGCGCCGCCGGATCGAGGAGAGCGGCGTGGGGATCGGCCCCGTGGCGATCACCGCCACGTCGGCCGGCCGCCCCGGTGCCAGGCGGCCGCAGACCCGCTCCAGGCCGATCCCCCAGGCGGCATGCACTGTGGCCATGGCGAGTGCCTCGGCGGGGCTGACCAGCCCCGCATCGACCAGGGCCCGGCACTCGGCGCGGGGGTCGAGATCGGGAGCCGACCCGCGGCTGTCGGTGCCGATGGCGATCCGCACGCCGCAGGTTCGGAGCCGCGCCACCGGCGGCAGCGTGCCGGAGAGGAGTCGCGCCGTGCGCGGGCAGACCGCCACGGCCAGACGGTGGCGATGCCGGGCGAGCCGCTCGAGCGCCCCGTGCCCCGCCTCCGCGAGGAATGTGGCGTGCACCACCAGGCCGCGTGGGGCACGGGCCAGGAGCGTGATCCAGTCGGCGGCCGGGAGGAGCGCCGGGGGGGGATCGGGCCAGGCACCGAGACCCTCCAAGAGCGCGCGGAACGGCCCGGCGGCGTGGTCGACGAGTCGCGCCTCGTCCACCGCCTCGGCCAGGTGCATGGCCACCGGCAGGCGGCGGCGCCGGGCGGCGGCGACGAGGTGGAGACCCAGGGGGCCGGCGACCGAGTAGGGGGCATGCGGGGAGATACCGGGGTGGATGCGGGGCGCGTCGCGCAGCACGGAATCGGGAGCCATCGACGGACCGAGCGCGGCCCGGGCCCGTGGCAGGGCTGCCGGACCGAGGCCGAGCACTTCACGATAGAGGCGTAGTCGCGGCGTGATGGCGGGGCCGCCCGGGTGTAACGCGGTGGCGATCTCGCCCAGCGCCGTGACCCCGGCCGCGAGGCTCTCCACCAGACCCGCCATGACGGCCCGGCCGTGGGCCTGTGGGTCGACAGCCGCACCGCGGCGCAGCGCCACGAGGTGGCCGATCCAGCCGGGCAGACCGCCGTCGGCCGGCAACGGCCGATCGACGAGCGAGAACTCCAGATGGGTGTGGGCGTTGACGAGCCCGGGAATGAGCACGACATCCCCGAGGTCGAGGGCCGGCCCGGGTGGCGGCCCCTGGCCGATCTCCGTGACCCGTCCGCGGTCGAGCCGCAGCCAGCCCCCCGCCAACGCGCGGCCGGCCACTGGCACGAGCCACCGGGCCCGGAGGATCAGGCCGGGGCCTTCGGGGTCGGTCACGGCACCGACTGCAACACGGGAAGCGCCGCACCGCCGGCAGCCGGCCCAGTGGCACCGCCGGCAGCCGGCCCAGTGGCACCGCCGGCAGCCGGCTCGTCTTCGAACAGTTCGTAGAACACGTTGCGGCGTTTGGGGATCCATCCCAACTCGGAGATCGCCGAGCGGATCTGCTCGAGTGTGAGATGGTGCACCGTGCCGGCGGCACTCACGACGTTCTCCTCGATCATCAGGCTGCCCATGTCGTTGGCCCCGTAGAGGAGGGCCAGTTGGCCGATCTCGCGCCCCTGCGTCACCCAACTCGACTGGATGTTGGGGACGTTGTCGAGAAACACCCGGGCCACCGCCTGGGTCTTCAGGTATTCGAACGGACCGGCCGGGGGGATCTCCGCCATCTCGGTGTTCTCCGGCTGGAACGACCAGCAGATGAACGCCGTGAATCCCCCGGTCTCGTCCTGCAGGTCGCGGATCCGCTCCAGGTGTTCGATCCGTTCGGCGAGGGTCTCGATGTGGCCGAACATCATGGTGGCCGTGCTCCGGCCACCGAGGAGGTGCCACTGGCGGTGGACCTCCAGCCAGTCGTCGGTGAGCACCTTGCCGCGCGTCATCGCCTGCCGCACCCGATCGACGAGGATCTCGCCACCACCGCCGGGGAGCGAACCGAGGCCGGCCCGGGCGAGCCGCTCCAGCACTTCCACGAGGGGGCGCTTCGAGACCTTCGTGAAGTGGTGGATCTCCGGCGGCGAGAAACCGTGGACGTTGACGGCGGGGTAGTGGTGCTTGATGTCGCGGAGCATCTCCTCGTACCACTCCAGCGGCAGCGTGGGGTGGAGCCCACCCTGAAGGAGGATCTGGTCGCCACCGAGGGCCACCGTCTCCCCGATCTTCGCCAGCAGCACGTCGCGGTCGAGGACGTAGCCCTCGGCGTGCTTCGGCGGACGGTAGAAGGCGCAGAAGTCACAGACCGCGGTGCAGACGTTGGTGTAGTTGATGTTGCGGTCGATGTTGTAGGTCCGCCACGGCTCCGGGTGGAGCCGCTGCGACACCGCATGGGCCGCCCGGCCGATCGCCGCCAGCCGGTTCGATTCGAGGAGCCGCACGGCGTCGGCGGTGCCGAGCCGCCCGCCATCGGTCACCATGGCGAGGATGGCGTCGATCGAGTCGCTCATGCGTTGCTTCTCCTGGGCCCGGTGGGTCGCGTGGCGACAGTTCAGCGGCGCTCCGCGGGGGGGCCGACGGCTCGAGACCCGACCGGCGGGGTGACGCCAGACGGGACGGCGTGGGTGGCGGTGGACGGAAGGAGACCGAGGGCCGCCGCCCGGGAGCGGAACAGACCGAGGGCCTCCCGCTCCCTTGGACCGAGATCGTAATGGAGATTGTCGCGGAGGTAGCCGAGGCACTGGTCCACGGTGAGCCCGTGGCCCGCCGCCTCGGCCGCGGCGATCCCCGCCAGCGCCCGCCGCCCCCGGTCGCGGGCTGCCGCCAGGGCCGTCTCCAGTGCCCCCAGCGCCGTGGCGTCGATACCGGGCCGAGCGGCCCATACGGCGAACACGAAGGGCAGGCCGGTCCACCGGCACCACTCGTCACCGAGATCCCACACGAGTTGGAAGGAGCCACCGTTGCCAAGCGGGTTACAGTCACCGGCCAGGACACCCTGTCCACCGCCGGACCGGCCACCCAGTGCCCGGTCGCCGATCACCAGCACCGCATCGGCGGCTGTGTCGCCGACGCGCCCGCCAATCGGTAGCAGTTCGGTGCGCGGCCGGACCCCGAACCTCTCCGCGAGGAGGATCGACGTGAGGGCCACGCTCGTGCGCGAGCCCTCGTCGATGGCCAGCGTCCGGACCCGCTCCGGGGCCGTGCGGAAGAAGAGTTTGACGCTCATCACCGGGCCGCGACAACCGATGCAGGCATCCGACACCACCGTGTAGTCGGTGCCGCGGAACAGTTCGATCGACGGGATCAGGGCGACGTCGTACCGACCGGCGGCGAGGCCGTCGGCGAGCCGGCTGGGAAGGTCGAAGCGGAGGTCGATCCCCGGGCCGGCCAGCCCG
>RFRL01000223.1 GCA_009924545.1 Planctomycetia bacterium
CATGAGCTCCCCCGGAAGCGCGTGATCTCGATCGGTCGCATCCACCCCAAAAAGGGTCTCGATCGACTCGTCCGCGCCTGGGTCATGGTCCAGGCGGAGTTCCCCGGGTGGGAGTGCGTGATCATCGGCCCGGACGAGGGGGGGCACGCTGAGCAACTCGAGCGTCTGGGGCGCGAACTCAACGCGGAGCGATTCTCGATCGCTGGCCCGATCTTCGGCCCCGAGAAGCTCCAGGTGCTCACCGACGCCGATCTCTTCGCACTGCCGACCCTCAACGAGAACTTCGCCATGACCGTGGCCGAGAGCCTGGCCTGCCAGACTCCGGTGATCTCCACCAAGGGGGCTCCGTGGGAGGCGCTGGAGGTGAATGGGTGTGGGTGGTGGATCGACCACGGGCCGGAGGCGATGGCCGCCACGCTCCGCAGCGCCATGGCTCTGCCCGACGCGGAGCGGCGTGCCATGGGGGCCCGGGGCCGGACCTGGATGAAGCAGGACTACTGCTGGCGGATGATCGGCCGACAGACGCAGCGGGTGTATACGTGGATGATCAATGGCGGGACTCCCCGCCGACGTGATCGTCGACTGACGGTTCGGCCTGGCAACCGTCGGCATCGACGATGCGTGCCGTGGCGACTGATCGCCGGCGACCGGGAGACACCCATGACCGAGCCCCGACCGCTCGACGTGATCGTCTGCGGCACGTGCGTCGCCGACATTCTCGTCCGCCCCGTGCCCCTCACCGAGGCTCCCGGTGCCGGCCGGCTGTTCCACGTCGATCCCATCGACGTCACCACCGGCGGGCTCGTCGCCAACACCGGGATCGGTCTGGCCCGCCTCGGGATGCGCGTGGCGGCGGCGACGCTCGTGGGGGACGACCTGTGGGGCCGGCTGATCCGCGACCATCTCACGGCGGAGGGAGTCGACACCACGGCGGTGGAAACCGCTCCCGGGCGGGCCACGAGCACCACCGCGGTGCTCATCGACCCCGGTGGCGAGCGCAGCTTCGCCCACCACGGCGGCGCCCCGACGGCCATCGATGCCGCCTTCTGCCGCCGCCATGCCCGGCAGTTCGCCAGGGCTCGACTGGCTCTGGTGGGCTACGTCGGCGTCGGCTTGCTGCCGGCGCTCGAACGCGAATTGGCCACGGCCCTCGCGGTGATCAAGGAGGCGGGCTGCGCCGTGGCCCTGGAGACCGCCGGCGACGGCGGCACGTTGGCCGGAGTGGCACCGGCGCTGCCGCTGGTCGATTGCTACGTGCCGAGCTTCGACGAGGCCCGGCAACAGACGGGCCTGGCGGATCCGCGGACGATCATCGACTGCTACCGCGCCCACGGCGCGGCGGCCATGGTCGGGGTGAAGCTCGGCAGCCGGGGCACGCTCCTGTCGCCCCGGCCAGGCGCGTGGGTGGAGATCCCGTGCCTCCCGGCGCCCGGTCCGGTGATCGACACCACGGGCGCCGGCGACGCCCTCCTCGCCGGTCTGCTGGCGGGCACCCTGCGTGGCCTCGCTCCACGTGAGGCGGGCCTCCTCGGGGCGGCGGCGGCGGCCTGCTGCGTCACGGGGCTGGGGGCGACGGCCGGCCTCCGCGATCATGCCACCACGGCCCGGCTCGCCGGTATCGATGCCGGCGGCATGACCGGTGGTCGATGACGCGGCCGGTGGTCAGCGGCCGAACGGCATGGCGAAACTGATCCGGTCACGCCACCGCGGGGCGGTGGTGGCGGGGAGGGCTGCCCGGGCCCCGGCCACACCCGCGGCCGCGTGCACCCCGGCCTGTGCCGCGGCCGTCCCGGGCGCGGGCCACCGCCGGGCGCAGTGGCCGCGACGTTCAAAGGTTTGGCATCGGCCGGGATCCCGAAGGCGCGGGTACCGGCGCCGATCGTGCGGCCACCGCCGGGCCGGAAGCCCTGGCCGCCGGTGGCATGGCGCACCTGATCGCGGATCTGTTGAGCGAGCCCGGCAGGGCCGCCGCTTGCCGACTGGGGGCTGGCCGCAGCGGCCGCATTGGCGGCCCTGAGAAGGGCGGCCGGAGTCGGCTGACCGGTGACGATCACAAGCCCACCTGCGCTCGCGCCAACCGCTCCCGGGACACTCCCCGGATCGATCGGCAACGGCAGCCGGGAGATGTCGCCGTCGAAGCCGTCGGGAACGCCACCCCCCGGAACTCCCGGCGGCATGCAGGGCATGATCACCACCCCCCCCGGGTCGATGCCGACATCGCCAGGCGCACCCGGCATCGCCCCTGCCGCCAGTCCATCCGCGCCGCTGACGGCCACACCGCTCACCGCCACTCCATCGACGGCCACGCCGTCCACGGTCAGTCCGGTCGCCGTGGCGCACGTCACCCCCGCGGCGTCACCAGTCACCACGGGAGAGGCGCTGCTTGCCCCCTGGGCCACCGGTGCCACGGCGGCCAACGATTGGCCACTGCCGACGGCAGGGGGCAGCGCCGCGATGGCCGGATGGGCATAGCGGGCCTTGGAGAGGATGCCCTGGGCGATGGCCGGACCGGGGGTCGAGCCGAGAAGGGCGGCGGCGACGATCGGCCAGCAGATGGTTCGCATCGGAAGGGCTCCAGGAGCGAAGGGAGGCCGGCGGTGCGTTGGTTCAGCGTGGGGTGGCCACACTGCGTGGACGACTGCCACGCGACGCACTCCACCCGCGCCGAACGGGGCCCCACACCCCCGAGCCTGCATCGCGGACCTGGTGGATGGGCGCCGAGCACAGCCTCCTATCGGAAGGCGCGGCACCGGCGATTGAGCTTGCGGGTCGGGGAATCTCCGCGGGCCACAGCCCGCCTCGCCCAGTCGCCCCGACCTGCCGCCCCCGCCGCGCCGCGGAATTGACCTCGTTCCACCACTGCTGCTACCGTCCGCCGCTCGCCCCGCCTTGCCATCCCGCCGTCCCCGGTCCAGGCCACCGCTGATGCTCGGCCCCACTCACCGCGCGTGGTGGCACATCCCCTGGGCGGGAATCGTCGCCGGCTGCGCGATCGCCGCCGGCGCCCAGGAGCCGGCCCCGTTCCCGGCGTCACCCGAGGCCCGTCCGCTCGCGGCGGGGATCACCGACGGATTCCTCCCGCCCGGGGAGATGCCGGGCGAAGACGGGGTGATCCAGGCCGGGGCGATCGTGCCCTCCTCCCCACTCGCTCCGGGGCAGGGGCCAGACGTCGATGGCCTCGGCCCGGCGTGGGGGGAGCAGCGGACCGGCCATGCCTTCTGGTATGCCCGGGCGCTCTCCGCCACGTGGGTGCCACGCGGACCGGCCGACGGCTTCGGTATGGTCGACGTGCCGATCTCGACGTCGCTGGCACCGATCTGGTTCGACGACCTTCCGGCCCTCCTCGTGTCGCCCGGCTTCGGCTTCCACTTCTGGCAACCACCCGACGTGCTGGAACTGCCATCCACGGTGTACGACGCCTCGGTTGACGTCACCTGGCGCACGCCGGTCACCGACCGCCTCGGCATCGGCCTGGGGATCACTCCGGGCGTGTACGGCGACTACCGCGCCTGGAACCCGCGTGCGTTCCAGCTCACCGGCTGGGGTGTCGTCGACTTCGCCGTCACCAGCCGCTTCTCGGTGGTGGCCGGGGCCGCGGTGGTGCGCCAACTCGACCTGCGCGTGCTGCCGGTGGGGGGGCTGATCTGGCTGCCGCGGACCGACACGCGGCTGGAACTGCTCGTGCCCCGCTCGCGATTGGCCCACAAACTGGCCGACCTCTCCGGCGGCGGTGCCGCGTGGGGCTACCTCGCCTGCCAATTCGGTGGCGGTACCTGGGCGGTGACGATGCCCGACGACTCGACCGCCGTGGTCACCTCCAGCGATCTCCGCGCGGTGCTGGGCGTGGAAGTGTTCCGCAGCCGCACCGTCGCCGGCGTGGGGGAAGTGGGCTACGTCTTCTCGCGGACGATCTCCGCCAACGGCACCCCGGAATACAACCCCGCCGACGCCGTCATGCTCCAGCTCGGGGCCACGTTCTGACCGTGCTCCCCTGCCATCGCCACCCGGCCCGGCTCACCCGGCCCTGTCGCCGGCCCCGGCTCACCCGGGGCGGCCGGTCGTCCGGGCGATGTGGTGGTGGAAGGCGTCGGCCAGCGCCAGCCAACTGGCCTCGATGACGTTCTCACTGACCCCCACGGTACCCCACACGTCCTGGCCGTCGGTGCTCTCGATCGACACCCGCACCTTGGCGGCGGTGCCCGCCTGGCCGTTGATGACGCGCACTTTGTAATCGAGGAGGTGCATCGAGCGCACCGTGGGATGATGCGGCTCGAGCGCCTTGCGAACGGCCGCATCGAGGGCGTTCACCGGCCCGTCCCCCTCCGCCACCTCGTGCCGGACCGTGCCATCCACGCGGAGCTTCACCGTGGCCTCGGTGAGCAGGTCGTGGCCCGCGGCCCCCGCGGCCCGGCTCTCGACGGCCACGTTGTAGGCCAGCTTCTCGAACGCCGGGCGGAAGGTGCCGGCGCAGCGATCGACGAGCAGGTCGAACGACGCCCCAGCCGCCTCGAACTGCCACCCCTCGTTCTCCAGCCGGCACACTTCCGCCAGCACCCGGTCGAGGAGCGCCCGGTCGTGGCGCAGATCGGGGCGGGTGACGAGGGCCTGGATGTTGGAGCGGCCGGAGAGCTCGCTGACGAGGATCCGGCGCGAGTTGCCCACGGCCTCGGGAGGGATGTGCTCGTAGGAACTGGTCGCCTTGGCGACCGCGTGGACGTGCATGCCACCCTTGTGGGCGAAGGCGCTGGAGCCGACGAAGGGCTGCCCCGGCCGGTACGACATGTTGGCCGTCTCGTAGACGAACCGCGACAGTTCGGTGAGATGCGCCGTGCCGCCACCACCGAGCACACGGTGGCCATGGGTCTTGAGGGCGAGGTTGGCCACCACCGAGATGAGGTCGGCGTTGCCGCAGCGCTCCCCGAGCCCGTTGATCGTGCCCTGCACCTGCACGGCGCCCGCCGCCACGGCCGCCAGTGTGTTGGCCACGGCGAGGTCGCAGTCGTTGTGGCAGTGGATCCCCACCCCCTGGTCGAGGTCGGCGGCGCGGAGGGCATCGATCGCCTCCCGGACGATGGTGGAGATCTCGACGGGGAGCGTGCCCCCGTTGGTGTCGCAGAGGACGATCCGGCTGGCCCCGGCGGTGGCCGCGGCGCGGATCGTCTCCACGGCGTAGGCGGCGTCGAGCTTCCAGCCGTCGAAGAAATGCTCCGCGTCGTAGAACACCTGGCGCCCGGCGGCCACGAGGTGGGCCACCGTGTCGGTGATCATCGCCAGGTTCTCCTCGCGCGACACGCCGAGCACCTCGGCCACGTGGAACGCGGAGGTCTTGCCGACGATCGTCACCACGGTGGTGCCGGCGGCGAGGAGGGCGCGCATCCCCGGATCGTCGGCCGCCGCCATGCCGCGGCGGCGCGTCATCCCGAAGGCCACCACCCGGGCGTGCCTCAGGGGCAGATCGCGGCAGTGGGTGAAGTACTCGGCGTCCTTCGGATTGGAGAGGGGATAGCCCCCCTCGACGAAATCGACACCCGCGGCGTCGAGCCGCCGGGTGATCGCCAGCTTGTCGGCGAGCGAGAAGTGCACCCCCTCACCCTGGGCGCCGTCGCGGAGCGTCGTGTCGTAGATCTCGATCGGGCGGTGTGCGGTCATCGGCAGCGGGGTTGGCGGGGACGGGCGGGGCGAGCGGAAGGGAGTATAGCCCGGCCCGCCGTGGCTCCCGACCGGCCCGCGCCGATCACGGGGCCGGAGCCGGTTCCTCGACGAGCGACCCGAGCCAGGCCACCAGGTCGCGCAGGTCCTGCCGCGTGAGCCGCGCCGCCAGATCGACCGGCATCGCCGAGGCCCCGTCGCGCCGCGCCTCGACGTCGGCCACCGGCAGCCGGGCGAGGGTGCCGTCGGGCCGGAGGAGCACGAGTTCGTCCGCCGTCTCCGACCGGAGGATGCCCGCCTCCGTCCGTCCGTCGGCGGTGACGATCACCGTCGTGCGGTAGCCGTCGGCGATCCGGGCACCAGGATCGCGGAGGCTCTCGAGGAGGTACGTCCCGTCGCGGCGCCGTCCGATGCCATCGAGGCGCGGCCCCACCTCGCCGCCCACCTCGCCGACGCGGTGGCAGCGGACACATTCCACCGCCGCGCGGTGGAAGAAGATGTCACGGCCGCGTTGCGGATCGCCGCCGGCGAGCAGGTCGCTCCCGCTGGATTCGATCGCCGCCG
>RFRL01000224.1 GCA_009924545.1 Planctomycetia bacterium
GAGATCGGTCCTGGAGACGCGGGCCCCGAGCGGGCGGCCGAGCGTGGCTCCGAGCGCGACGAGGGCCGCCGCGGTGAGCGCCGCGGTGGCGGCCGCTCCGGGGGACGTGGCGGCGAAGACGGCGATCGGCGCCGTTCGGTCCGCGACGAGGGTCGCCGCACCGAAGGTGGCGGGCGCGGCGGTGACCGTCGTGCCCCCCGCGGCCCCGAGCCGCGCCCGGTGGCGGAACGGCCGGCGTCGTTCACCGATCGCGACGCCGGTGCCGGGTCGGACTTCGGGTGGGATGGACCGGTCGCCGATGGCGATGGCCCGTCAACGGAAGAGGGCCGGACCCTCGACCGCGCCGGTGCGGATCGCGAAGCGGGAGCAGACCAGGGGGATGGCGAGGGACGCCGCCGCCGGAGGCGCGGGCGCCGCGGTGGGCGTGGTCGGCGATCGGGTGAACGCGGACCGCTCCCCGAGGCGGGCGACGCCGCGAGCTCCGGCGCCGGTTCCGCCGAGGCCGGCCCGGAGACGGGGGAGGAGCGCGTCCGGGGTGACCGTTTCCGCGACGCCCGGGGCAGTGGTGGCCGCGGCACCGGGTCAGGTGCTGACCGGGGTGCAGGAACCCGAGACGACCGCGGCGCAGCACGCCCGGAACGTGCCCCTGCGGCGCGGGACGACCGCAGACCACGTGACGCCGATGCGTGGGGTCTTGGCGGGGGCTTCGACGACGAGGAACCGCGCCCCGTCGACCGCTTCGGCGACGACGACGAGGAAGCCGGCGAGACGACCGCCGGCGCCGAGAATGCCGGCGGAGAACGAGACAACGGCGACGACACGTCGGCTGACGGAGGCCCACGGCGTCGCACACGCCGACGGCGCGGTCGCCGCGGGGGTCGTGGTCGTTCGGGTCGCGAACGGACCGGCAGCACGACCGACGGTGTCGCCGCTGACGCCTCAACCGTGCCTGGTGACGCGACGACCGACGACGAACCGCTTCCCGTCGGATATGGAGTCCGCCCCCGGACTCCGGAACAGCCGCCACGGTCCAAGGAAGCACCCGAACGCGACGAATCTCCTGGTCGGCGCCGCCGGAGCCGACGCCGCGGTGGGGATGGGTCGGCCGCACCCCGCGAGGGGGAGCGGGCCGGCCCCCGGGCACCGAAGGCCGAGGCGGGCAGTGGAGAAGGCGACGACGGTCGGCGGCGTGGCAGCCGTGGTCGCCGGCGTGCCGGTGATGCACGCGGTGAAGACGCACGGTCGTCCGGGCTGCAGCGTGCGCGCCGCGACGATTTCGCTCCTGTGGCAGGTGGCTTTGACGAGGATGACGAGGGGCTGGAGTACCTCGGCATCGAGGACACCGCTCCGCAGACCCGGCGCGAGCCACGGCGTGATGCCGCCGACGAAGACGACATCCTCACCGAGAGCGGACTCAATTCGGTGCTCGACGTGCCGAGTTGGGTGGAGGCGATCGGGATCGTGATCGCCGGCAACCTCGACGCGCGCAATCGTCCTCCCCGCGGTGACGACCACGAGCGGGGCCGCTCCCGCGGCGGACGCTGAAAGCGGCGGGGATCTGCGTGGCGGCGCCGGAGGGAAGCCGCTGGGTCCGCGGCCGGCTCACTTCATGGAGATCGCCCGGGCCAGCGGCTTGAGGATCTGGTGCACGACGCAGTTGTCCACCACCTCGAGGCCGACGCGGAACAATCGGTCGATCGCCTCCACGTAGCCGGCGTGCGGATCGAGGCTGCCGTACTGACGGGCCGTCACGTAGACGCTCAACTGCTCCTCCGTGAATTCGCCCGTCCGCACCTGGAAAGCGTTGGTCCGCGTTTCCATGCTCACCCGGACCTGCACCCGGCAGTCCTCGTCGAGGGCCACCGTCAGGGAGGGTTCGTAATTGATGACCCGACAGCCAGGAACCTCGGCGACGCGATCGAGCGCCGGCCCCACCCCGAGCGCTTCGGCGAGGAGGGCGTTGTGGTTGCCCCGGAAGGCGAAGTCGAACCCGAAGAGCAGGTCGAGGGCCTCGCAGTCGAGCGGGCTCACCGAGAGCAGCGCCGGAGCGAGTTCGAGGACCAACCGGTGCTGGTCGAGGGCTGACTCCAGGCTGGGCGGATTCACCTGCCCCGAACAGAGGCGCTTGGCTTCCACCGCGGCCCACCGGTAGCGCCCCTGGTCCTTGTCTTCCTCGAGCACGAAGTCGCGTTTGTCGCGGCAGTAGAACTTCCGCATCGTGGGGTACTTCTTCTGCAGGCACTCGAAGAAGTGGAGGATCGTCTCGCGCTGGCCCGGGAGCTCCATCTCCGTGGCCAGGTTCATGTTGAGGTAAAAGTCGTCCGCCAGCGACGCGTAGGGCGTCATGCGTTGGGTGCTCCGCGAACCGGTGAAAACTACAGAAAGTATACGGCGGGCCTGAAAAAGGGGTCAAAAACGCCGTCCATCATCCCACTGGCGTCATCCCGACCTCGGGAACCATAATCAAGGTCTGCTTGCTTCTCGCCAATCCCGCTCCCCGCCGATCCTGCATCGTGGTCCCGCCCACACGGTCGTGACATCGCGGCGCCACCGTAACCTTCACGCTCACTCCCATGCCCGCCCCGCTTCCACCGGCTGACGGCCCTCAGCCCCGCCACGACCTCATGGCCCATCACGCCGACCCACCGCTACCCGCGGATCGGGTGTCGATCGAGTGGCGTGGCGACGCCATCCTCGTCCGCGTCCGCTCCGAAGGCTCGGGCGCGGACCAGCTTCCCGACGCGGTATTTTCCTTCCGCTGCGGCGATCCCCAGTACGCCTACTGGGCCAGCCGTGCGACCACGGTCGAGGGATCACCGTTGGACGGCTTGTGCCCCGGAGCACACCGTCTTCCCCCGCACTCGTCGCGCCACGGCTGACGCCAACCGCCCGGCACGGCCGCAGCACAGGCGGCCCAGCTCAATCGCCCGATCGCGAACTGGCGATCAGCGAGATGAACTCCCGGTTGCTCTTGAACTTGGCCAACTGCTTGGTGAGCTGCTCCATCGCATCGACATGATGCATGCTCGAGAGCGTGCGGCGGAGCATGTTGACCGCGTGGAGCGTGTCGGGGTCGAGCAGTTTCTCCTCGCGCCGCGTTCCCGACTGGGAGATGTCGATCGCCGGCCACACGCGGCGGTCGGAGAGCTTCCGGTCGAGCACCAACTCCATGTTGCCGGTGCCCTTGAACTCCTGGAAGATGAGCTCATCCATCCGGCTGCCGGTGTCGATCAGTGCGGTAGCCACGATCGTCAGCGACCCTCCCTCTTCGAACACCCGGGCGGTGGCGAAGAGCTTCTTGGGGATGTCGAGGGCCTTGATGTCGACGCCGCCCGACATCGTGCGCCCGGTGTTGCCCACCCACTTGTTGAAGGCCCGGGCCATACGGGTGATCGAATCCATGAGCAGGAACACGTCCTTGCCCGCCTCGGCCATCCGTTTGCACCGCTCCACGACCAGTTGCGACAGCCGGACGTGGCTCTCGACGTCGCAGTCGAGGCTGCTGGCCAGCACCTCACCCTTGACGGTACGGCGCATGTCGGTGACTTCCTCGGGACGTTCGTCGACGAGGAGCATCACCAACGACAAGTCGGGATGGTTGGTCGAAACGGCCTGCGACACCTGCTGGAGGAGGACCGTCTTGCCGGTGCGTGGCGGCGCCACGATCAGGGCCCGCTGCCCCTTCCCCAGCGGCGTCAGCAGATCCATGATCCGCGTGGTCAGCGGTTGTTGGCCGGTTTCGAGCCGCAACCAGGTCTCGGGGTTGATGGGGGTGAGCTGGTCGAAGGTCTTGACCTTGGGGTACTCATCAGGAGGCAGCCCCTCCACCTCCTGGATCTCCCGCACCCGCGGCCCTTGCTGCCGGCGCCCCGGCTGCACGAGGGCCTTGATGAGCACACCCTCACGGAGCCGGTACCGCTCGATCATCGTGCCGGGCACGAACGGATCGGTCCGCTCCCGGGTGTAGTTCGTTTCGGGGCTGCGGAGAAACCCGTAACCGTTGGGGTGCATCTCGAGGACACCGGTCCCGGGCTCGAGCGGGATCGGCTCGCCGTTCTCGGCAACCTCCGACTCGGGCTCCGGCGGCCGCATCCCTTCGCTGTCCATCCCCACGGCTCCGGCACCCGCAGCGTTGGGTGCCGCCCCGCCGCCACCACCGCGCCGGTAGCGCCCGCGACCACGCCGACCTCCGTAGCCGTATCCCCCGGCCCCTCCACCCCCCGGAGCGCCTCCGGGGCCGAACTGACCGGGCTGACCCGGCTGGCCACCGCTGAAACCCTGACGGCCGTGCGACCGCGATCGCCTCCGCTTCGACATGTCTGCAGCACACCCCTCTGGGAAACGAACTCGTGGTAACGAATTCGTGGAAAAAAACCCGTGAACGTGAAACCGCCCCGACCCATGCCCGGCGCGGGTGACTCCGGCAGAACCATCCCCGCGAGCACTGCTCGTGCGTCGCTGCCTACGGGAAGTTCCGTCGCGCAACCGGGCCGCCTGTGCAAGGCCCCCGCCTGCCTCCATCAGGCGCGCCACTCGCCCCCGCGAGCAGCCCAAACCTTCGAGCCTCCCCGATGCACGGTGGTGCCCCACGCCACCGCCCTGCGCCCGGGTGCCATACGGATCCGGGAGTGAACCGCCCCCGATCACACCGCGCCTGCTCCGTCAGGCGATCACAACCTTCTTGCCAGTCCGATCTTTGCCGCTCCGCCCCGCAGAACCGTCGGATCCGAACACCGGCCGCACTCGCGGTGCGGCGGAGCCGACCCGCGATCCCTCGCCCGGACTCAACACCACGACTCCCGTGGTGATCCCCGCGATCAGCTCGCCGACCGGGAAACACGCCCGTCACGAAGCCAGGGCTGAACGACAGGACACATCACGCCAGTGTGCGTACCCCGAAGCCCGAATATCGGGCCTCTACCACGGGTGGAACCGGCCGCCCCCGGGCGACCAGCGACAACACCCGAAAGCCACGGCAGGCACCGCTGCACCGAAGCCACGGCGGAAGCCGTTGCCCCGAAGCCAAAGCCGACACCGCCGAACGGGGAAAGTCACCTGACGACTGAGCCTGACGGCGAGCCATGGCGGAGCAACCGCCAACAAGACCTGCGCCGGAGATCTCGAACGAGGCTGACGCGGAAGAAACAGATATTCCCGCGAAGGATCGTTCACCGAAAATCCATCGGCAGCCTTCGGGTCGCGTTCGCCAAAACCGCGAAATCGACGACCTTTGACCGACCGGCCAGAGTATCGGAAGCCGGCGCCACGGTGTCAAGGAGGCCATCCCGACCACTCGGCGGAGTGGGAAGCCCTGCGGCCCATTTTCAACATTTTATCCGGTTTCAGTCCGGTCCCCCAAAACCCCGGCGTCGGGTCCACGGGTCCTCATTTCGACGCAACAGGTGCGATCGCTCCAACCGATATACCCCCCTGGATCGATCCGGTTGCCCCCTGCCCCGGCGGTCGTCGTGCACCTTTCGGAAGCCCGATCCATGGCCAACTGGTCCCCAGCGGTTTCGTCATCCCCGTGGCTCGTCGGCCCGCTGCTTGTCGCCCTCGCCGGTCTCCTCCCCGGGGTGGCCCTGGGCGGGGTGCCCTGGCACACGAACCTCGCGGGGGCGAAGGCGGCCTCCACGGTGAGCCAGCGCCCGGTGCTGGTGGTCTTCACCGCGGCCTGGAGCGAAGCGAGTGTGAATCTCGAGGCGACGGCGCTCGGATCGGACGAGGCCGTCGCCCTGCTCACGGCCTGCTACGAACCGGTCCGGATCGACGTCGATGCCGACCCAGGACTCCAGCGGACGATGGGGGTCTCACGCTTGCCGAGCGCGTGTGTCATCGATCCGAACGACCGGGTCGTCGCACGGTTCGACATTCCGGCCGCGCCAGCCGCCTTCGTCGCGGCTGCGGGACGGGCCGCCCAGCAGGCGGCCCACTCGGGCGCGTTCCCGGGCCCCACGGTGACCGCACCGGCTGCCACTGCGTCGTCTCCTCCGGTCAACCCCGCCTCCTCACCCGAGTTGGCGCAGGCACGCTCCGCCCCGGGGGCGACCGAACCACCTCCGGCAGAACCATCCCTCCCCACCACGGTGCCCGCTTGGCCTGCCGAAAAAGTTTCCCGGCCGATGCCACTCGACGGCCAGGCCCAGATCACGACGGCTCCCACCGCTCCCGGCCCCGTCGTGACCACGCCACCCGGCAACGCCGTGAACG
>RFRL01000225.1 GCA_009924545.1 Planctomycetia bacterium
TCATCGTGTCGCCGCCGATGGCCCCGCCGCCACCCCCGTGCAGGCCGCGCGCGACGGCCGCGCCGGTGCCTGAGAACCCGGAGCTCGTATGGCAGCCCTCTCGCACGCCGTTTATTTCACCCTCAAGGAGCGCACCCCCGCCGCGGCCGCGGCGCTCGTGGCCGGCTGCCGGGAATGGCTCACCGGCCACCCCGGCACCGTGAGCTTTTCGGTGGGTACGGTCGCCGACTACGACCGGCAGGTGAACGACCGCGACTTCGACGTGGCCCTGGTGATCGTCTTCGAGTCGCGTGCCGCGCACGACGCCT
This sequence comes from Planctomycetia bacterium, assembly GCA_009924545.1. Lineage (GTDB taxonomy): Bacteria > Planctomycetota > Planctomycetia > Pirellulales > UBA1268 > F1-20-MAGs016. Next base: position 309 of record RFRL01000225.1, read on the forward strand.
ACCAGCAGGCCCCCCGGCACGACGCCTTCATCGCCGCCCACGCCCCCACCTGGGCGAAGGTGCGCGTGTTCGACGCCGACGTGGCGGCGCAGATCCCCTGATCGGTACCGGACCGCCCCTGAGCGCGCCGTCTCACACCACCCCGAGGCGCGAGACGCTGATCCCACCGCCGAGGCACACCGCCACGTCTTCCGCCGGCCGGCGCGGCCGCTGGTGGTACGAAGACTGCCACTCCCAGCCGGCGTCGGTCTGCCGGTAGGCGAGATGGAACGGCGAGGGATCGACCGGACAGTCGACGACTTCCGGCAGTGGTGCGCGGGGGGGCAGCGCCGGCAGGTTGACGTTCCAGAAGACGCCGGGCGTTGACGGCGGTCCTTTCATGCCCTCGAGCACGTGCACCAGCCACGCCGCCGAGCGTTCCCAGTCGACCCAGCCGTCGGGCAGCAGCACCTGCGAGGCCGCCACCGCCCGGCGGCCATGGAGCGCCGCCTCCCGCGCCGCGGCCACCGTGCCGGAGTGATGGACATCGACGCCGAGGTTGCCGCCGCGGTTGATGCCGGAGAGGACCAGTTCGACATCGGGGGCCAGATGGGCCAGGGCGATGCGCACGCAGTCGGCCGGCGTGCCCGCCACGCGGTGGCGCTCGGGCCCGAGGGGAGTCACCTCCAGCCCCCCTTTGGTCGTCACCCGGTGGCCGCAGCCGGAATGGCACGCCGCGGGGGCGACCGTCACGAGGCTCCCCCCCAGGGCCGCGGCCGCCCGGGCCAGCGCCGCCAGACCGGGGGCGTCGATGCCGTCGTCGTTGGTGAGGAGGATGCGCATCGCCAGGGTCGCCGGGGAGGGGAACCGTTGATTGTGCCCGCGGCGGTCGGCCGGGCACAATCGCCGCGGCCCGTTCGGCCTCCCCGCATCCCGGAGCCTGCCGTCCATGGAACGCCTCACCAGCCTCGTCGGCATCCTCGCGATCCTGCTGGCGGCACTGGCTCTCTCCAGCCGGCGCGCGGCGATCCGCCCGCGCACCGTGCTCGCCGGGCTCGCGCTCCAGGCGACGCTGGCGGCGCTGGTGCTCCGCACCGCCCCGGGCCGGAGCTTCTTCCAGACCGTCGGGGAGGGCTTCAGCGGGCTGTTGTCGATGGTCGACGTGGGCTGCGAGTTCGTCTTCGGGAGCGGCTTCCGCGACCACTTCTTCGCCTTCAAGGTGTTGCCGAGCATCATTTTCTTCTCGGCGGTGATGGCGATCCTCTACCACCTCGGCGTGATGCAGCGGATCATCGCCGGCGCGGCCTGGGTGATGCAAAGGACCCTGGGCACCAGCGGCGCCGAGAGCATGTCGGCCGCGGCCAACGTGTTCCTCGGCCAAACAGAGGCGCCGCTCGTGGTCCGCCCCTACCTGCCGACCATGACGCGCTCCGAACTGGCGGCCGTGATGACCGGCGGTTTTGCCACCGTGTCAGCCGGGATCATCGCCGCCTACGCAGAGATGGGGATCGACCCCGGCCATCTGCTGGCAGCGAGCGTGATCAGCGCCCCGGGTGGCCTCGTGCTCGCCAAGATCGTGGAACCCGAGACCGGCACCCCCGACACGATCGGCAGCCTCCCCGCCGACAAGCGCCACGTCGGCAGCAACGTCGTCGAGGCGATCGCGCTGGGGGTGGAGGACGGGGTCAAGTTGGCAGTGATGGTGGGAGCGATGCTCATGGTGTTCCTCGCGCTGGTCGCGCTGGTCGACGCGGGGCTCGCCCGGATCGGTGCCCTGTGGGGCCAAGCGTGGTCGCTGGCCGGTGGCCTCGGCGCGCTGTTCGCCCCGGTGGCCTGGCTCCTCGGGGTGCCGTGGGCCGATTGCCCGCGGGCCGGGGAACTGCTCGGGCTGAAGATGGCCACCAACGAGATGGTGGCCTACAGGCAATTCTCGGCGTGGACCGCCCCCGGCTCCGGGGTGGAACTGGCCGCACCGGGACCGCGACCAGCGGTCGCGCCACGTCCAGCGGATGAACCACGAGCAGCGGATGAACCACGAGACGCAGACCCTCCTCGACCGGTGCCACCTGTCGAAGGTCCGGACGAGCCTCGGCCTGCGGATGATGCTTACCGGCACCCTGGCCTGCCTGCTCACCGCCTGCATGGCGGGTCTGTTCGTGTGACCGCCGCCGCGGCGGCCAGCGCCTCGAGGATCGCCCCCACGCCGGCGGCGGCGGCGGCGGCGGCCCGGCACACGTCTTCGGCGAGGGTCCGGTCGGGCGCGGGGGCGTCGGGGCGAGCCACGTTGGTGACCACCGACACCGCCGCCACGGCCAATCCCAGCCACCGCGCCACCGCCACCTCCGGCACCGTCGACATCCCCACGACGTCGGCGCCGGCGCGGCGCAGCCAGCGGTATTCGGCGCGCGTTTCGTAGCTCGGCCCCGAAAGCAGGCAGTAGACCCCCGGGCGGGCCACTGCCCCCGCGCGCCGCGCCGCGGCGAGGGCCACCGCGCGAAGCGCCGGGTGGTAGTCGTGCCCCGCGGCCCGGCGGGGGGGCGCGGGCCCGAGCGCCGCCGTCCAGTCGCGGCGCACCAAATCGACGTGGCCGGTGAGGACGACCAGTTCTCCCGCCGCCATGTCGGGGCGCAGGCCACCGGCAGCGTTGGTGAGCAGCAGCGTCCGGCATCCGAGCGCGGCGAGCAGTTCGACGCCCCGGATCAGTGTCTCCGCGGTATGGCCCTCGTAGTGGTGGACGCGTCCCTGGAGCACCGCCACCCGCGTGCCCCCGAGCCGGCCCGTGACGACGCGCCCCGCATGGCCCGTGGCCCGCGACGGCGCCAACCAGCCGGTATCGGGCGCGGTCACCACGCGACGGTCGCCGAGCCGCTCCACCAGATCACCCAGGCCGGTGCCGAGCACCACGCCCAGCGTGCAGTCGCCGCCGAGCCGCTCCCGCAGTCGTGTTGCGGCAGCGCGGGCGCCATCGCGCGGCTGCCGTGCCGCAGCGCTGCCCGCCTGGTCGGGTCGGGCGTGGTCCGATCGGGCCTCGTCGGGCATCGCCCCCCTCCTCCCCGGTGGCGGGGCCCACGCCCCTTTGCCATCGCGCGGCCGGCATCATATCCTCGGCCGTCCGGTCGCCCGCAGGATGGAGCGGCCCCCTGCGGAGATCCCCGTTCGATGCCCACGCGTGCCGAGTCGTTCGCCGGTCTTTCGGTCGCCATCGTCACCCCTTTCAAGGACGGCGTTGTCGACGTCCCGCGGCTCAGGGAGCAGATCGAGTTCCAGGTGGCTGCGGGCACGACGTGCATCTGCCCCGTCGGCACCACGGGCGAGTCACCGACGCTCTCTCACGACGAGCACGAACGGGTGATCGCCGAAAGCGTGCAGGCGGCGGCCGGGCGGATCCGCGTCATGCCCGGCACCGGCAGCAACTCCACGGCGGAGGCGATCCGGCTGACGAAGTTCGCCGAGCGCGCCGGCGCCGATGCCGCGCTCGTGGTCGGCCCGTACTACAACCGGCCGACGCAGCCGGGCCTGGTGGCCCATTTCAAGGCCCTCGCCGAGGCCACCACGCTGCCGATCTGCGTCTACAACATTCCCGCCCGCACCGGCCGCAACATCGAGCCGGAGACGATCATCCGCCTCGCCGAACTGCCGGGCATCGCCATGGTGAAAGAAGCCACCGGGTCGATGGACCAGGCGTCGCAGGTGCTCGCCGCCACCGACCTGACGGTCCTCTCCGGCGACGACAGCATGACCCTGCCGCTGCTCGCGATCGGTGGCCGCGGCGTGGTGTCGGTGGTGGGCAACATCGTCCCCGGCGACATGCGCGACCTGTGTGCGGCCTTCGATCGGGGCGACCTGGCGGAGGCCCGCCGCCTCCACCACCGGCTCTTCGGCCTGTGCCGTGACCTCCTCGGGATGGCGAGCAACCCGATCCCGATCAAGGCCGCGATGGCGATGCTGGGGCGCGATTCGGGTGAGATCCGCCTCCCCCTTGTGCCGCTGGAGGCGCCGCTGGCCGTGAAGCTGCGGGGCGTGCTCGCCGGCTACGGGCTTCCCGTCCGGGCATGACGCCCGCTTGCAAGCCTGCCAACGGTCACCGTCGCTTGCTATTCTTTCTCACGACGTTGCCCTGACAGGCTGCCCTACACCGGAGGGATTCCCGTGCACATCCGCCTGCTCGCCGCCCTGGCGTTCCTCTCCCCGACCCTCCTGGAGGTGCCCGCCGCACGGGCCCAGGCCCCCACCGCACGCCAGGCAGCCGGCGAGACGCGTCCCGAAAAGGTGGTCACCGTCGAAGGCGTGACGGAGTACCGCTACCCCAACGGGGCCCGGCTCGTGCTCTTCCCCGACCCGTCGCGGCCGACGATCACGGTGAACATGACGGTCCTCGTGGGCTCGCGGCACGAGGGCTACGGCGAGGCGGGGATGGCCCACCTCCTCGAGCACCTGGTCTTCAAGGGCACCCCCACCTTCCCCGAAGTGCCCAAGGCCCTCCGCGACCACGGGGCGAGCTTCAATGGCACCACCAACGTCGACCGCACCAACTACTTCGAGACCCTGCCGGCCACCGACGAGAACCTGGAGTTCGCGATCCACCTGGAGTGCGACCGGCTCGTCAACAGCTTCATCAAGCGCGAGGACCTGCTCTCGGAGTTCACCGTCGTGCGCAACGAGTTCGAGCGCGGCGAGAACAGCCCGGAGCGCGTCCTCGCCCAGCGCGTGCAGGCGGTGGCCTACGAGTGGCACAACTACGGCAAGAGCACCATCGGCAACCGCTCCGACATCGAGCGCGTGCCGATCGAGAACCTGCGCGACTTCTACCAGCGCTTCTACCAGCCCGACAACGTGGTGCTCATCGTCACCGGCAAATTCGCCGAGCAGCAGGCGCTCGATCTGGCGACCAAGTATCTCGGCTCGATCCCCCGGCCCACGCGGCGCCTCAACACCACCTACACCGAGGAACCGGCCCAGGACGGCGAGCGCACGGTGATTCTGCGCCGCGTCGGCAAGGTGGGTTCGGTGATGGCCGCCTACCACATGCCCGCCGCCGCGCACCCCGACTGGGCACCCCTCTCGATGCTCGCCAGCATCCTCTCGGAAGACAAGATCGGACGCCTGGAGAAGAACCTCGTCGAAACCGACATCGCCACCAGCGCCAACGCGTTCGCCGACGATGCCCACGATCCCGGTCTGTTCTCCTTCATGGCGCAGCCGGTCGAGGGGAAGCTCGACGAGACCCAGCGCGTGCTCCTCGAGGTGGCCGAGAGCGTGGCCGACACGCCCTTCACCGCGGCCGAACTCGACCGGGCCAAGGTCCGGGCGCGCCGCCGCGCCGAGAACACGCTCGCCGATGCCGCCTCGATGGCCCAGGTACTTTCCTCGGCGGCGGCCCTCGGCGACTGGCGGCTGTGGTTCCTGCAGCGCGACCGGATCGCCGCCGTCACCGTGGACGACGTCAACCGCGTGGCAGCCACCTATTTCAAGACGCACAACCGCACGACCGGCACGTTCATCCCGGTCGACGCGCCGCAGCGCCTCACCGTGCCGATGGTGGAATCGATCGCCGACGTGGTGAAGGACTACCGCGGCGGCACCGCCGCGGAGGCGGGCGAGGCCTTCGACCCCACCCCGGAGAACATCGACGCCCGCACCAAGGTGGTGGAGATCGACGGAATCAAGGTGGCCCTCCTCCCCAAGAAGAATCGCGGGGAGACGGTGACCTTTTCCCTCACGCTCCACTACGGCAACGAGCAGTCGCTCACCGGGCTCTCCACCGCCGCCGGCATGCTCCCCGGAATGCTCATGGCGGGCACGTCGAAGTACGACCGCCAGCAGTTGCGGCAGAAGTTCGACGAGATGGGAGTGCGCATGGGGG
>RFRL01000226.1 GCA_009924545.1 Planctomycetia bacterium
GCCGATGATGAAATCGAGGTCGTGGTGCTTCTCCTGCGGCATGTCCTTGACCAGGAGGCTCCACGGCACCGCCCGCCCCTCGACGAGCGATTGGAACATGCCGAACACGTCGCTCCCCCACTGCGGCTCGTAGGTGAGCAGCGAACCGGGGGCGTGGAGGACCCCCGGCGGGATCAGCCAGCCGGTGCCGCGCTTCAGGCGGTAGGCCTTGGCGAGATCGAGGATGCCGTTGTCACCCCGGTTCCAGTTCTCGAGGCACTTTCGCACGTCTTCCTTCGTGGTCCCCGGTTCGAGGCCCATGAAGGTGTAGGGGAAGTGGTTGTCGCAGTTGTTGTACTGCGGCGGGAAGTAGTAGCTCTCCGGCTTCCCCTCCTGGCCGACGAGCTTGGCGTCGTCGAACGACTGGTGCATGTGGTGGGGGATCGGCCCCATGTTGTCGAAAAACTTCGAGTACACCGGCCAGCGCCGGTACGTCTCCCAAATCGACCGGCCGACAAGCTTTGCCTTCCCCTCGGCGACCGCGTCGCGGAGCAGGAACCGCTCCCCTTCGAACACGCACCACGAGAGCCCCTCGTCGGGCGTGCGGTTCTCGTTGGCCGCCTCGGTGGTGCTGGCGAACCAGCGTTCGTCGATGCCGCCGCGGTCGAGGCCGTAGGCGTAGTAGTCGTCGGGATGGAGACGGACGCGCTTGCCGGGGTGGAGGAAACTCCGCGGCACCCATGTCGGCGAGAGGCGGAGCATGCCGCGGCCGGCGTCGAGGGCCCGGTCGAGGGCCCGGGGCAGGTTCTTCGATTCTGGCAGCCGGGACGAACCGCCCTGCGCGGCGACGGACATGGAAAACCCCCTGGAAAACGGGCCAAAAAACAGTGGCGATGTTGTACGGCCGCCACCCGCCATCCGCAAGCCGCCGGGGGCCTGTGCCACCGGCCACGGGCTCACGCCCCGCTGCGGTCCACGATCATCCGGGCCAAGGCGCGCACCGAGAGCGGCGCCGAGCCCTCGGCTTTGTTGTTGATCGTGATGAACACCAAGTCGCCCCGGGCGGCGACCGCCGCGGCCAGCCCGGCCAGCGCCCCGCGCGCGGGCAGGTCCTCGTCCACGAGACGGTCGAAAGGGAAGTAGTGTCCCTTGGCCTCCTCGTAGGCCAGGCCCGCGTGGAGGTTCCACCGGACCACGAGCGGACCGGTCGGCAGCCCGCCGAGGAGCTGCACCTGTTCGGCCACCGCCGGCATCCGCGCATGGACCGCCACGCAGGGCACGGCGCCGGCGTCGGCCAGCACGCGGGCGGTGGCCGGCGTGATGCACTCCGGATCGCGCAGTTCCACCGCATACAGCGGCCCGCGCGGCAGGACGGCGACGAAGGCCGCGATCCGCGCCGCGACACGCGCGGGATCGCGCGTGAGTCGACCGAGTGGGGGGAACTGGAACACCAGTGGCCCCGCCGTCGTGCCCAGACCGTCGACCGCCGGCCGCACGAACGCCGCCGTGGCGGCGGCGGCATCGAGGAACGACGGGTTGTCGCCGGCGGGGACGCGGCCGGTGCCGGTGCGGATCACCGGGTCGGTGAACGCCGCCGGCGCCTTGACCACGAAGCGGAAGCCGGTGGGAACCTGGGCGGCATAGCCGGCGAACTCATCGCGCGACAGTGGCGCGTAGAACGTGCGGTCGAGGCTCACCGTGCGGAACAGCACGCACGCGGCGTAGGCGGCCAGGCCCGTCCTGGCGAGGCGCTGCTCGCTCTCCGGCCGCCCCTCCCGCGCGGCGTAGACCAGGCCGGTCCACCCGGGAAACGACCAGCTCGACGTGCCCAGGTGCACCGGGCCGGGGAGGGCCCGCGCCAGGCGCAGCGCCTCGTCGTCGGCGGGCACGGGGGCCACCGGGAGCGCGGCGTGCCGCGCGCTGCCGGTGGCCGGGGTCGGCTCGTCGGCGTCGCCGAACAGGGGAAGTTGGCGCGGCGGCATGGGGCAGCGGGCCGTGGGAGTGGCTTGCCAGGCAGCCCATGCTACCGCCACAGTTCCGCCATGCACTGGCAGCAGCAGGAGATCGAATTGGCCCCGCGGCGGCGCGGGCTCCATCCCATCACCCGGGAGATCCTCCGCGCCGTGCCGGGGATCGGCGCGATCCGTGTCGGCCTCCTGAACGTGTTCCTCCGCCACACGTCGGCGGCCTTGATGATCAACGAGAACGCCGATCCCGACGTGCCGGTCGACCTGGCGATGGCCCTCGACCGGCTCGCGCCGGAGGGTCTCCCCTACACGCACACCTGCGAAGGTCCCGACGACATGCCGGCCCACGTGAAGGCGGCGCTGGTCGGCGTGTCGCTCACCGTGCCTGTGGGGGACGGGCGCTTGCTCCTGGGCACCTGGCAGGGGATCTTCCTCTGCGAGCACCGCGATCACGGTGGCCCGCGGCGGATCGTGGTCACGCTCCAAGGGGCGGAGGCGTGAACCGACGCGGCCGCAGGCGGCATACTGGGGGCCATGGCCACCACCTCCGCCGATCCCGATGTCGCCCGCCGTCTGGCCCTCCTCGGCCGGTCGCTCGACGGTGCGTTGCTCCTCGGCATCCCCGACCGGGCGGCGTACGCCACCGATGCATCGGAATACCAGGAGCGGCCCCTGGCCGTCGCCCTGCCGCGGACCGACGCCGACGTGCAGGCGCTGGTGCGCTTCGCCGCCGCCGAGCGGATCGGGATCATCCCCCGCGGCGCGGGCACGTCGCTGGCCGGTCAGGTGGTGGGGGGAGGGATCGTCGTCGATCTCGGCCGGCACATGAACCGGATCCTGGGCCTCGACACCGCGGCGCGGCGGGTCCGCGTCCAGCCGGGGGTGGTGCGCAACGACCTCAATCGCTTCCTCGCGCCGGGAAACCTCCACCGCCTCGTGGGCGATGATCGGCGGCATGGTGGGGAACAACTCCTGCGGGTCCAACTCGATCGCCTACGGCAGCACCCGCGATCACCTCGTCTCGGCCCGCGGCTTCCTCGCCGATGGATCGGAGGTGTCGTTCGGGCCGCTGTCGGCTGACGAACTCGCCGCGCGGTGTGCCGGCCCCGACACGCTCGACCGGCGGATCCATGCCGGGCTCCGCGACCTCCTCGCCCGGCCGGACACGCGCCAGTTGGTGCGCGACTCGTTCCCCAAGCCCGAGGTCACGCGGCGCAACACCGGTTACGCCCTCGACGCCCTCATGGACGCGGCGGCCTTCGATCCGCACAGCCCGCACCCGTTCAACGTCTGCCGGCTCCTCGCCGGCTCCGAGGGGACACTGTTTGTGGGGGTGGAGTTCGAGCTCGGCGTCATCCCCCTGCCCCCGCCGGGGGCCCTCCTCGTGGCCCATTGCCACAGTGTCGACGAGGCCCTCCGCGGCGCGGTGGTGGTGATGCATGCCGGGAAGGCGGCGGCCGCCGGAGCCGGGGCCGCGCTCACCGGCTGCGAGCTGATCGACGACAAGATCCTCGCCTGCACCCAGGACAACCCTGCCCAGGCGCGGAACCGCTCGTTCGTCGTCGGCGCGCCGGGGGCCGTGCTCGTCGTCGAGGTGCGGCACGCCGCGGCGGCCGTCCGGGCCGCCGTCCTCGACCGCATCGAAGAGGCGCTCCGCGCCGCTGCCATCGGTTACGCCTTCCCGCGCCTCCACGGCGCCGATGCCGAGAAGGTGTGGGAGCTGCGCCGCGCCGGTCAGGGGCTCGTGCAGAACATCCCCGGCGACAAGAAGCCGCGCGAGATCATCGAGGACACCGCGGTGGCCATCGATGACCTCCCCGCCTACATCGCCGACATCGACCGTCTCCTCGGCGGCACGCACGGCATCGACTGCATCCACTACGCCCACGCCGGTGCCGGCGAGCTCCACCTCCGGCCGCTGTTCGACCTGCGCACGGCGGAGGGGCTGGCCCTGTTCCGTGCGGTGGCCACCGACGTGGCCCGGCTCGTGAAGCGCTACCGCGGCAGCCTCAGCGGCGAGCATGGCGACGGCCGGCTGCGCGGCGAGTTCATCCGCCTGATGGTCGGCGACGAGTGCTACCGGCTGCTGGCGGAGGTCAAGCGGCTGTTCGACCCCGCCGGGATCCTCAACCCCGGCAAGATCATCGACACCCCGCCGATGGACACGAGCCTGCGGATCCTCACCGGTGCCCCCGAGCCGCACCTGCAGACGGTGTTCCGCTTCGGCGACACCGGCGGCATGCTCCGCGCCGCCGAGAAGTGCTCCGGCGTGGGGATGTGCCGCAAGCCCGCCGCGGCCGGGGGGACGATGTGCCCCAGTTACATGGCCACCCGCGCCGAGCACGACACCACCCGGGCCCGGGCCAACCTCCTCCGCCAGGCCCTCGCCGATCCGACGCAGGCCGATCCCTGGACCACGCCGGGCCTCGCCGCGGTGATGGACCTGTGCCTGTCGTGCAAGGCGTGCAAGAGCGAGTGCCCGTCGAACGTCGACATGGCGCGGCTCAAGGCGGAGTGGCAGCAGCACGTCCACGATGTGCGCGGCGTGCCCTGGCGGACGCGGCTGGTGGCGGGCACCGCCGGGCTCCTGCGCCGGGCGGGCGTCGCCCCCTGGGCCTACAACCTCGCCGTCACCGCGCCGGGCCTGTCGCAGGCGGTGAAGCGGTTCCTCGGGTTCGCGCCGGAACGCTCGCTGCCGACGCTGGCCCGGCAGCGGCTCGTGCACTGGTTCCGCGGCCGGTCTCCGCGGTGGCGGCCGGGCACCGCCCCGCGCGGCGCGGTCCACCTGTTCTGTGACGAGTTCACCGACACCCTCGACGCCCACTGCGGCCGGGCCGCGGTCGAACTGCTCGAGGCCCTCGGCTACGAGGTGCTGCTCCCGCCCCAGGCCGACAGCGGACGGGCCCAGCTCTCCACGGGGCTGGTCCGGGCCGCGCGCGATCTGGCCGTGCGCAACGTCGAGCTCCTGGCCGAGCGAGTCGGTCCGGCGGCCCCGCTTTTGGGCATCGAGCCGTCGGCGCTCCTCTCGTTCCGCGACGAGTATCCCGACCTCGTGCCCCCCCGGCTCGAGGCGGCCGCGCGGCGGCTGGCCGCCCACACGTTCCTGGTGGAGGAGTTCCTCGCGGGCGCCGCGGCCCGGGGGGATTTCGGCCCCGACGATTTCGACACCACCCCGCGGTCGATCGCCCTTCATGGCCACTGCCACCAAAAGGCCCTTTCCACGATGGAGCCGGTGGTCCGCCTGCTCGGGCTGCCGGCGGGGCACACGGTGCACCTCATCCCCTCCGGCTGCTGCGGGATGGCGGGGAGCTTCGGCTACGGCCGCGACCACTATCGGCTGTCGATGGAGATCGGCGAACTGGTGCTGTTTCCGGCCGTGCGCGATCTGCCGGAGACGACGCTCGTCGCGGCCGCGGGCACGAGTTGCCGCCACCAGATCAAGGACGGCACCGGGCGCCATGCCCTCCACCCCGTCGAGATCCTCCGCGCGGCCGTGCGGGGGGAGTGAGCGACGGGTTGGTATGCTCGGGCCGACTCCAGCCACGAAAGGAACCTCCCATGCGCCGCCTGTCCTGCTCCCTCGCCCTCGTCGCCCTTCTCGCCTTTGTCGCCCTCCCCGCCCGGGCCGCCCTGGCCGCCGACGAATATGCCTACGACGGGGTCCACTCGTCGGTGGGCTTCAAGGCCCGGTTCCTCGACATCAGTTGGATCCAGGGCCGGTTCAACGACGTCTCGGGCACGTTCGTCCTCGACCGCGACGACCCGGCCAAGTCGTCGTTCAGCTTGTCGATCAAGGTCGACAGCGTCGACACGGCCAACGCGGCCCGCGACGAGCACCTGCGCCAGCCCGACTACTTCGACGCCAAGCAGTTCCCCACGATCGAGTTCAAGAGCACGAAGGTGAAGGGTGTGCCCGGCGGCTACGAGGTGACGGGCGACTTCACCATGCACGGGGTGACCAAGCCGGTGACGTTCACCTTCCTCGGCGGCCGGGAGATCACGGCGATGGGGAAGAAGCGGGTCGGATTCGCCACCGAGCTGCGGCTCAAGCGCAGCGACTTCAACTTCGACAAGACCGCCATCGGCAACATCGGTGACGAGGCGGTGATCATCATCGACTGCGCCGGCCAGCGGGACTGACGCGGTGGGCGATCCGCTGGCGCTGCTCCGCGGGCTCCTGACCGGCGGCGCCGTCGCCCT
>RFRL01000227.1 GCA_009924545.1 Planctomycetia bacterium
GTCGCGGCACGCCTGGCGGGACTTCTTGGCGCAGGCTTGGTCGGCCCCGCCTTCCGCGCGCAGCTTGCCGTCCGCGCTGCGGCCAGCGAGCGGGCGTTGCTGGAGGCGGTGTCCCGTGCCCGTGACGCCGGTTGATCCTGCGCATCAGGCCCCTCATCCGGCAGCACGGCCCGGGGGGGCCAGATGGGCCTCGGACACTGTCACGACCCCTGCACGAGCACGTTCTTGAACTGCCACGGATCGCTGGGATCGATGTTCTCGCCGAACAGACCGGGCCGGCCGGTCAGCGGGGTCCAGTCGGTGTAGTGACCGGTGACGGGCCCGAGGTAGGGCCGCTGGACCTCGAGGCAGCGCTGGAAGTCCATCTCGTCGGCCTCGACGATGCCCGCCGCCGGGTGCTCCAGCGCCCACACCATCCCCGCGAGGACGGCCGACGACACCTGGAGACCGGTCGCGTTCTGGTAGGGGGCGAGGTCGCGGGTCTCGTCGATGGAGAGCTGCGACCCGTACCAGTAGGCGTTCTTCTCGTGGCCGTAGAGCAGGACCCCCAACTCGTCGATGCCATCGACGATCTCGGTTTCGTCGAGGATGTGCACCCGCTCCTGGCGGACGCCGGCACGGCCGAAGAGTTCGTGGAGGGAGAGCACCGCGGCATCGGCGGGGTGATAGGCGTAATGGCAGGTGGGCCGGTAGACGACCCGACCGCCGCCATCCGCCGAGTCCTCGATGACCGTGAAGTAGTCGGCGATCGACAGCGACTCGTTGTGGGTGACGAGGAAGCCGTACTGCGGCCCGGGGGTCGGGCACCAGGAGCGCACCCGGGTGTTGGCACCGGGCTGGAGGAGGTAGGCCCCGGCGCGCGTGCCGATCGTCTCCAGGCGGCCGTTCTCCGGCAGCCATTTCTCGTGGGTCCCCCAACCCATTTCGGCCGGCTGCAATCCCTCGGAGAGGAAGCCCTCGACGCTCCAGGTGTTGACGAACACGTTCATCGGCTTGGGGTGCCGCGCGCGCTGGGTGTCGCGTTCGGCGATGTGGATCCCCTTCACCCCCGAGTCGCGCATGAAACGGGCCCAGCCGGCCCGGTCGTCCGGGGCCGGGGTGGGCGTCCGGCGGCCGCAGTCCCGGGCGAGGTCGACGAGCGCCTGTTTCACGAACCACGAGACCATGCCCGGATTGGCGCCACAGCAGGAGACGGCGGTGGTGCCACCGGGGCTTCGCGCCTGCTCCGCGCGGACCGTCGCGCGGAGGGCGTTGTTCGTGCGGGCCTCGGGTTCGGCACTGCGGTCGAAGTAGAACCCGGGCCAGGGTTCGACCACGGTGTCGATGTACAGCGCCCCCACCTCGCGGCACAGCCGCATGATGTCGAGCGACGAGGTCTCGACCGACAGGTTGACGCAGAACCCCTGCCCACCGCTGGTGAGGAGCGGCTCGAGGAGGTGCCGGTACCGTTCACGGGTCACGGCCTGGTGGATGAACCGCACCCCGTGGTGGTCGAGGATCGACCGTTGGCTGTCGTCCGGATCGATGACCACCAGGCGGGAGCGGTCGAACTGGAAATGCCGCTCGATCAGCGGCAGCGTGCCCCGGCCGATCGACCCGAACCCGATCATCACGATCGGGCCGTCGATGCGACCATGGATGGGCCAGGTGGTCATGGTGACACTCCGGAACAACGGGGAACCTGCCACGGATTCTCCGGGATCGACCGGACAGTATCCATGACTGGCGGCGTCATCGATTGATGAACCTGGCGGCCTCACGACGGGGCGATGCGGTCGATCTTCGCGGCGAGGATGAAGTCGTTGATCGACAGCCCGCCGATGGCGTGCGTGGTGAGCTCGATCCACGCCCGCCGGTAGCCCTCGACGTGGAGGTCGGGGTGGTGCTGTTCGCGTTCGGCGAGCGCCGCGACGTTGTTGAGGAGCTTGATCGCGGTGCGGAAGTCGGGGAGGGTCCAGTCGCGGCGGATCCGCGCACCGTCGTGCGTCAGGCGCCAGGCCGGGAGCTCGGCCAACTGTGCCGTCGCCTCCGCGGCCGACAGGGCCGGCACGCCGCCTTCGCACGGGAGGCACTTTCCGCCCGCCAGGGCATCGCACGACTGCACCATGATCGCTCTCCGAGGGTCAGGGAACGGGATCCGGGGTCCGTGCGTCGCCGCGGCCCTCGCGCGCCACCGTCAGGCCGTCGCCGCCAACCGTACCAGTGCCGCGATGCCGCGGTCGAGCGTTTTGTCGGTCACGGTGTAGGCGATGCGGAAATGGGTGTCGGCGGCCCCGAACACGCTCCCCGGGACGACGATCAGTTTCTCGCGCTCGGCCGCCAGCAGCGCGAAGCGCTTGCCGGAGCCCCCCGGGGCCTCGGGGTAGAGGTAGAAGGCGCCGCCCGGCTTCTCGAAGCGGTAGTGGCCGGCGAGCCCGGCCATGAGCCGGTCGCGCTTCCGCCGGCACTCCGCCAGCGGCACGTCCATCGGCGCGTCGAGGGCGGCGATCGCCCCCCACTGGCCGACCTGCGGGGCGCAGACGAACGTGTATTGCTGCAGCATCGTGCAGGCTTCGACCACCTCCGGCGGCCCGTGCACCCAGCCCACGCGCCAGCCGGTCATGGCGTGCGATTTGGAAAAACCGTCGATGACCACCACGCGATCGCTGTGGGCGGCGGGGGAGTGGAACGGCTCGTCGTAGCAGTACGACCGGTACAGCTCGTCGCTGATGAGCGTCACGCCACGGCGCTCGGCGAGGTGGGCGAGGGCGCGCACCGTGTCGAGCGGAGCGACGAAGCCGGTGGGGTTCGACGGCGTGTTGAGGAGGATCGCCTTGGTGCGCGGGGTGATCGCCGCCGCCACCCGGTCGACGTCGATGCAAAACGAGGGGGATGTGTCGATCACCACGCAGGTGCCGCCGAGGAACTCCACCAGCGGTCGGTACATGACGAACGCCGGCTCGAAGATGATCACCTCGTCGCCGGGATCGACCAGCGCCATGAGCACGAGCACCATCGCGCCGCTGGAGCCACTCGTCACGCAGAGCTTCCGCTGCGGGTCGCCGAGGTCGGCGCGGACGGCCTCCTCGAGACGCTGGCGCAGCTGGGGGATCCCCTGAGTCTGCGTGTAGCCGCTGCGGCCGGCGTCGATGGCCACCTTGGCGGCGGCGCAGGCCGCCTCGGGCATGGGGAAATCGGGTTGCCCGATCGCCAGGTTGATCGGATCCTCGAGCCGGGCGGCGAGGTCGAACGCCTTGCGGATCCCGGACGAGTCGAAGGCACGGGCCCGCCGCGAGATCGGCGTCGGCCGCGGCGCGCCCGTCGGGGGTGGTGGTGGGCCGTCGCTCATCGTGACCGGGCGAAGAAGTGACCAGGGGAAGAACGGTCGTCGCCGCACCGCCGCGGGGCGTGGGCCAGATCGGAAGGACCGGGCGGATTCTCCGCGATCGCCACCGCGCTGTCCATGCCCGGGAACGCGTTCCGTGCGGTCCGTGGTCGGCGGCGGGCGCCGATCGTCCGACCCCCGGGGTGGGCCGTCAGCCGGATTTCGACCGCGCGACGATCATGGCCCGTGCCTTGCGCCTGATCCGTTCGGCGAGTGCCACGTCGTCGGGGGTGAGATGGTCCTCGTCGAGGCCGTCGAGCACGGCGAGTGCCTCGTGCGGTTGGTCGAGCCAGCCCGCCCGGATGTGTGCCAGGCTGATCCGCATCCCCTCCGCACCGAGGGGATAAAGACGGACGTACTCCTCCATCACGTCGGCTGCCTCGGGCCAGGCCCGCGCGTCACGCAGCCCGAAGGCGAGCCGGCGCAGGTGGGCCTCCGCCAACAGCACGCCGCCGTCCGCGTCGACCAGGGACGGGCGCAGGGCATGGACGGCGACGAAGTCGCCGGCGTCGAGGAGCTTTTGGAACTCCTGCCGCGCGTCGGCCAGGCGCTGGGCGTCGCCCGCGCGCTGCCGGGCCACCTCGCGGACGGCCTGACGGTGTTCCTCGAGCTCGGAGAAATGGCTCGGTCGGTCGTGCCGCAGCAGGGTGAGGGCATCCCAGCCCTCGCAGTCGACGATTCCCTTTCGCACGAGGGCGATCGCCACCGGTGCCCCCAGGGCGGCGCCGCTGAGATGGAGCAGTCCCACCCACCCACCGTACGCCCACGTAAGCAGGTTCAGTCCGACGTACACCAGGGCGAGCCCGCCGACGGGGACACGCGTGGTGAATCCGCTACGGAACCAAAGTCGGTTCGCGTGGACGAGAAAGATGATGTCGTTGGCCGGCGCCCAGATGGCCGCCATCGCCATGATCCCGAACACCGCCGACGAGGCACCTCCCGTCGCGAAGGGCGGTCCTGCATAGCCCAGGGTGAGGATCTGTTCGAGCATCGACTGCACCAGCCCGATGCCAAGGTAGCAGCCGAGAAACCCGGCCCAGCCGAGCTTGCCCTCCACGATCAAGCCGAACACCCAGAGGAACGCCATGTTGCCGAGCAGGTGCGTCAGATCCCGATGGACGAAATTGCTCGACAGCCACTGGAAGGGATGCAGTCCCTGGCCGTAGTCGAGCCACAGGCCTGCGTTCAGTTCGGTCGGTCCGCCGCCGACCGCGCCGTACACCAGCACGGTGGCAACGACCATCCCGACCGTGGCCAGCGGCGGATGGGCGAGGGGGGCGTCGGTGGCGATGGGGAGCAAGAGCATCGAACGCTCTCCGGACGGGCAAACCCCCCGATCGTAGCATTTGGCGGCCCCGCGGCCCGGACGGGAGCCGGCGTCGGCTGAGGAGCACGCCATGACACCCGCCGGTGTGCAGGCGTGAAGAGCCGCCAGAGGCCTCGTCCCCGGTCGTTGATCCTCGGCAGCCACCCGCCGCCCTGCCGCTTCCCTGGAGGAACCGCGCCGATGGACCATGATCTCACGCGGTTCGCCGCCGCCCTCGCCGGGGGCGCGATCGGCATCGTGGATCTCGCCCACACCCTCCGGCAGGGCTTCCCGACGTCAGGAACTCGGGGACGCCGCCGATGGCTTCGGCTTCGGTCGCCAGATTTCATGCCCGGAGCCGGCTTGCCGCTTCCGGGCGTCCTCGACGATGGCCGCGAGATCGTGTCCAAACTTTTCCGCGATGCGTCGCCGAGTCGCGTGGATGTCTTCGATCGTCGTGTCGCGATCAGGAGATTTCCGCGTCATCGTTCAGCAACTCCTCCGGCGTGCAGATGATCGGCCTCGCGAGTCCCGCGCTGTCCAGTACGCCATAAACCTTCGGAAGGATTCGTGCATTCGCGATGTGCGTGCAGTTCCACGTCAACAAGTAGTCTACTTGGTGATGAGCCACCATGGCGATATGCAAGGCATCAACGCTCGCCGATCGTGGCAGAATCGCCTTTCGCAGGATCTTTTCGGCGATGTCCAGGATTGCCTCCTCGACGGGCAGGATAGGGACACCTGCAATCGCCTCGAGTCGGCTCTGGGCCAGGGCGGAATCACCATCCGCCGCCTCGTCGAGCACGTACTGCGAGGTCACGAGCTCGTAGTTCGCTCGCTCTGCACCCCACCACCGTTGCGTCAACAGTTGCCGCGCCGCAGCAACGACCTGACTGCTCGGTCGCCCACGAAGGTAGCTGACGATTGACGTTTCCACGTAAAGAGTCGGCATACCTTCACCGGATCGACAGCAGGTTCAGCACGGCCAACGACATCATCTTCGTTCCGCCAGTCGGCGGCAAGCGCCGCTGAGCATGTGAGCCGGCGGTTGTATCGAGGTTCATCACGGCAGGGACGGTGCCTTTGGGTGCCGTCCCTGCCTTCTTTTTTTCCAGGAAGGTTCGATGGTGAAGATCACCACATTCCACGACCGGCCGGTGCGGCATGTTCGATTCATGCCGGACGGCACGGTCATTCTGAAACTCTACGAGCGGCGGCCTGCCCGCCGAGCTCGCCATATCCGCGTGTCGCTGGCCCAGTGGCTGGCCGGCCGCAGCGTCTATCTGGTGGACAGTCATGCCACGCCGCGGGCCCAAGCGAGACAACTCGCTCGCTGCCGCGGCACGTAGCAAACCGCGTATTTCCGTGCGGAGTGAGCAGCCGAGAATAGGAGCGTTATCCGAACGGGTAACTCGCTTATTCCCGGTTCCCTAAAGGATAGCCCGGTCAATGGCACCTCCGCACCGGTCTTC
>RFRL01000228.1 GCA_009924545.1 Planctomycetia bacterium
CGCCCGAAAAAACCGCCGCGCTCGGATCGGCCGCGCAGGCGGTCCGTCCTGGTATGCTCCCGGACCGTTTCGGCGTGGTAGCGGTGACAGGCCGCTCTGGAGACGAGTCAACGATGTCCGGGCAACCCGCAACCGATCTCGCCGCCGCGATCCCCGGGGCGGGAAGCCCACCGACGGCCGCGGCCTGGGAAGCCGCGTTCGCGCGGGCCCTGCCCTACGCGGCGTTCCTGGAGCGGCACGCGACGGCCGACCAGCAGACCCGCTGGCGGGCGGTGGAGGAGCGGGTCGTTCTCACCTCCGAGCAGCACGCGCTCCTCGGTTCGTTCGTGCGCCGTATGCCGGTGCTCGTGCTGGCGGGCGCGTGGTGCGGCGACTGCGTGAACCAGTGCCCCATTTTCGCCAGTTTTGCGGCGGCGGCCCCGGCCATCGACCTGCGGTTCCTCGACCGTGACGCCCTGCCGGGGATCGCCGCCCACCTGCGCGTGTGCGGCGGCCAGCGAGTGCCGGTGACGGCGTTTTTCAGCGAGGAGTTCTCCCCGGTTCTTTTCTATGGCGACCGGACGCTGTCGGCCTATCGGGCGGCGGCCCGGTCGATCGCCGGCGCGGCCTGCTCCACCGGACTCGTCCCGCCGGTGGCCGACGCCCTCGCCCAGAGCACCGCCGACTGGCTCGACCAGTTCGAACGGGTGCAGTTGATCCTCCGTCTGTCGGGACGTCTCCGGCAGCTTCACGGCGACTGACGGGGCCGGCCCATGACCAGTCGGGAACGATGGACCGTCTATCCGTTGCTGTTTCTCGCCCTCGGGCTGGCGATGCGGGCCGTGCTCGTGCCACCCGCGCAGGTGGCCGAGTTGGAGGCGATCCGGTTGAAATGCCGGGAATTGGTCGTCGTCGATGCCCAGGGTACGCCCGTCGTCCATGCCGGCCGCACCCAGGGTGACGGGGGCGGGAGGATCGAGGTGCGGGACGGTGCTGGGCTCACCGCCGTGGCGATCGGGGCGGGCACGATGGGTCAGAGCGCTACGCTACAGTTTTACGACCCCGAAGGACGGGAAATCGACCGGATCGTGCCGGCGGGAACGATGCAGCCTCCGCCCGGATCGCCGCCGACGCGACCGCGTTCCCCGGGCCTCTGAGGTTTCCCGGGGTCGTGAGGTTCGCCGGGCCCGTGAGGTTTCCCCCGCATCTCGAGCGACCGGCCGACGTCGGGGCCTGACCAGGGATCGGGGGTGCGGCGGCCTTGCCCCGGGTCCGAAAGCCTTTCTTGACCGGCGCGGAACGAAGGTTTCTACTTCGTCCCTGGGCTCGCACCGGGATACCGGGGCGGCACGGGGACTGGGTCCGCTTTCGAGCGAGACCTGTCAAGGGGGGGGTCGTGTTCCATCATCGTTTTTTCCATTTCTTCCTGTTCTCGTCTTTCCTGAGGGGTGTTGCCATGTCCATCGCATTTGCTGACCGGCGCCGTTCGTGTTCCCGGTCGGACCGCGTCGGTTTCACACTCGTCGAACTGCTCGTCGTGATCGCCATCATCGGGACCCTGGTGGGCCTGCTGCTGCCGGCCGTCCAGGCGGCCCGTGAGGCGGCCCGGCGTTCGAGCTGCACCAACAACCTCAAGCAGCTCGGCATTGCCATGCACAATTACCACGATGTGCGCCAACAGTTTCCCCGGAACCTGCTCCAGGTTGGCGGCAACATCTGGGAGTCGACCAGCGCCAGCGTGCAGATCCTCCCCTTCATGGAAGAGTCGAACCTGTTCCAGCAGTTCAAGCAGAACGCCCCGCCGACGGCCAACTGGGGCACCACCTACGGTCTCATGCAGAACTCGAAGGTGAAGACGTTCCTCTGCCCGTCGGCCCCGCCGGCCACGGTGACGAGTTGGTCGGGGGCCGGGAGCAACTACGCCTGGTGCACCGGCAGTTCGCTCGACACCAACTGGGGCGGCCAGAACTTCAACGGCATGTTCGCCTACCAGAACGACCGGCGCATGGCCGACGTCATCGACGGGCTGTCGTCGACGATCATGGGTGGTGAAATCCTCGCCGGCACCGGTGGCACCTCGGGCACGGTCGGCGTGTTTCCCTACGATATTTTCTACGCCGGCGACGGGGCCTTCAATTCGGCCTCCAACCGCAACGCGCCGACGGCGGCCGACATCCAGGCCATCGGCCAAGCGGCGCTGTCGAGCCCCCAGGGGGTGCGCGGCAACAACGGTGGCATGTGGGCGTGGTACTCGGCCGGTCATTCGACGTTCACCACTGCGGCCACGCCCAACTGGCAGTATCCGTCGGCGGGTGGCAACTGCTGCCCGGGCGGCGCCCACGACTGGGGCAACGGCATCATCCCGCCGCGTTCCATGCATCCCGGTGGGGCGAACGTGGTGCTCGGCGACGCCAGCGTGCGGATGATCAACGACAACGTCGATCTGACGACCTTCCAGCGGCTCGGCAATCGCAAGGATCGGCAGCCGGTCGGCGACTATTGATGGCTGTTCCCCTTCACCTCGAGCCACGTTCCCTATCGCGAAGGAAGTGAGTTACTGATGACGGTTCTGTCCGCCGGTGTGGATCGCCCGTGGTCCGGGTGTGTGGCCGTCCTCGGCTTGATTGTCTGTGGGGCGGTTGGCGCCGGCTGCAGCCAGGCGACTGTCAAGCCGAAGGTCATCGAGATCAAGGTCGATCCGATGGTGCAGGTCCGCAGCACGCTGGAGAATTATGCGAAGGGGCAGCCCCTCGGCAGTGAGGTCACCGGTTTCGACCAGATGGTCGCCAACGTCAAGGCGGTGAGCGCCGAGAAGGCGGCAATCCTGGGCAATGGTCTCGCCGAGATCAAGAAGCCGGGTGCCGATGTCAAGGGGAAGTCCAAAGCGTTGCTGACCGAACTGGGCCTCGGAGCCGAGAAGCCGTGATCAGGGCGGCAAAGGTTCGCGCCCCGTGAGCGAGCATGTTCGGTTCGGGAGCACATGATAGAGTGTCAGTGTCGGAGCCTGTGCCGGGGATTCCTGGCACGGGCTCCGCGCAAGCGGTCCCCGGTGACGGCCGGGGAGTGAATCCCCTGGCGGCGGCCAGTGCAGAGGCCGCGACGGCTGGGATCCTCGTAGCAGAAGGAGGTGATTCAGTGACGCAATGTGACTGTACAGAGGGGCTGCGCCGGTAGACGGCCAGTCGACGGGCTCGCCGTTGACGCAGCCCATTCGCTCGCTCCACCGCAGGGCTCTGCCGCCACGGCTCGTCTGCAGTGGCTGGCCTCGAGCGGCTGGGCACGTTCGGTGTGCGGTGCGATCGTTCCCACGGCTGCCGGCCTCCGGGGTTTCCCGGGGGCCGGCGGTTTTTTTGCGCCGCGGCACGAGCGTGAGTGGGTTCGCGGAGAAGGTTCTGCGTCGTCGGGGAGCGCAGCGGGCGGCGCACTACGCCCGGCAGGACTCGAACCTGCAACCCTCGGTTCCGAAGACCGATGCTCTATCCAATTGAGCTACGGACGCGTCGGGGATGAGTATACCCACGCCGCTCCCCGATCGGCCCCGCTCGTCGCGGCACAACCGCTGCTGCCCCACCAGACCGACCACCGGCCCCGGCGACTGTTCCGGTCGGCGTGACCTGCCGATTCAAGGAGCGGGTGACGATCGGTGAAGGAAAATCGATCGTCTGGTCACGATTCCGGCAAACCGGCAAAGGAGTTCCGGCCATGGCGATCGGCAACGAGCAGCAGATGACTCCCACCCCCGTGGGAGGACAGCGGGTGGAGTGGAGGTCGTTCCTCGTTGGTGGTCTGGTGGTGCTCTTGGCGGCCCACCTGTTGGTGCTTCGGCCAGCGTGGCAGCACCTCGACGCCCTCGAGCGTCAGGTAGGCCAGCTCACCCGGACCGTGACCGATCTCAACGGTACCGCCGGGGGCGTGAACGCCGCCAACAAGCTGTTGGCACAACTCCAGCTCCAGGGGCGGCAGCTGGGTGATGCCGAGGGGGCCCTGGAGCGGTTCCGGCGCCTCGGCGACCAGTTGGCCCGGCAGACCGAGTTGGCCAGCCGCGCTGCTGCGGCCCTGGAGCGGATCGAGCGGCTGCACGCCGACCTGGCGGCCAGCGATCGCGCGGTGGCCGATGTCGGCCCGCTGCTCGACGGGCTCGCCGATCTGGCCGGTCGGATCGAGTCGTCGCGCCGGTCGGCAGGCGAGGCGCGGGCGGCCCTGGCGGTGGTCGATCAGCTGCACGGCGACCTGTCCACCGGCCTGGGCCGGCTCGACGAAGCCGCCACCGTGATGGGTGATGTGCAGGGATTGTGCGCGCGGCTTGCCGACGCCGCCCCTGCCGTGTCCCGGGCCGCCGCCGTGGCTGCCGAGTCGGCCCGGCTCGAGCAGCGGATCGCGGGGCAGCAGCCTGGTGTCGATGCAGCGCACGATGCCTTGGACCGGATGACGCGGCTGACCGACGCGGTGTCCGCCGCGGCTGCGGGAACTGAGCCGGCGGCAGAGCGGCTCGGCCGCCTGGCACGCCTGAAGGACGAGATCCTCGGCGCTGCCGGTGACGTGGAGGAGGCGGGGATGACGCTCGTGCGGTTGGAGGAACTGGTGGCGGGGCTCATGGAGGCCAAGGGGACGCTCGGTGACATCCAGCACATGGTCGTCGACGTCATGCTGCTGCGGCCGGCCGTCGATCGGGCCGTGCAGACCCTCAAGCCGGTGATCGAGTTCACCCGCACCGCCCGAGCCGTCGACCCCGGCGCGTTGCCGGTGCGCTCGGCTGTCGCCGCTCCCGCTACCACCGCGACGGACAGTGCGGACAGCGCGGTCGACGTGGCGCGGTCGATCGGCGACGGGCCGCGGTGATTCCGCGGCGGGCTCCGCGGTGATTCCGCGGCGGGCTCCGCGGTGATTCCGCGGCGGGCTCCGCGGTGATCTCCCGGCGGGTTGACCGCCGCAGGCGACCGGACCCCCCCGAGCCCACCCCAGGGCTCGCCGGTCAGCCTGCGGGGTCGGCCGACCGTCCGCGTGGGTCCCGGTGGCAAAACAGGGCTCGCCGGTCAGCCTGCGGGGTCGGCCGACCGTCCGCGTCAGGTGCCGCGGTCACCATCCGACGGCGGGGTGGCCCGCGTGGCACGACGGCGCTGGGACCACACCTCCCACACCACCGGCAGCACCGAGACCAGCACGATCCCCACGACGACCAGTTCGAAGTGTTCCTTGACGGCGGGGATGTTGCCGAAGAAGTAGCCGGCCAGTGTGCAGATCAGCACCCAGGCGATGGCGCCCACGACGTTGAAAAACAGGAATTGTCCGTACTGCATCTGGCCGATGCCCGCCACGAACGGGGCGAAGGTGCGGATGATCGGTACGAACCGGGCGAGGACGATCGTCTTACCCCCATGCCGCTGGTAGAACTCCTCGGCGTGGACGAGATTGGCCCGCTTCAGGAACCAGGTGTCGAGGGCGAAGGCCCGCGGACCGATCCACCGGCCCACGGCGTAATTGAGTGTGTCCCCGAGGATCGCCGCTGCAATCAGGGTGGCCAGCAACAGCGGTAGCCCGAGCAGGTCGGGGTAGATCGCCGCCATCGCCCCGGCGGCGAACAGCAGGGAATCGCCCGGCAGGAACGGGGTGACGACCAGTCCGGTCTCGCAGAACACGATCGTGAACAGCAGCACGAGTGTCCACGGTCCCCACTGCTCAATCACCCCGCGAAGGTGCTCGTCGAGGTTCAGGAACAGGTCGAACAGCGGCTGCAGGAGGTCCATGCTTCCGGCCCGGGTGGTCCGTTTTCCGCCAGTTCCGCGGGTTCCGTCGCGGCCGGGGGGAGTATAGCGGTCAGGCCGGGCGCCGCATCCAGGGGCCGGTCGGCCCCGCACGGCGGCTGGTTGTGCAGGGCCGGTTGTGCGGAGTCGACGGGTGGGTGGGGAAAAGCCGTGGAATTTCTTTGACTCCGGTCGATTCCAGACCATATCCATAGGTGCCGCGGTGGACCTGGCGCGGTTTCCGGAACGAACCGCCCGGTACGTCGTGCCCCCGGGGGCGCAGTGACGGTTTCCCTTGGGCGGGGGCTCGGCTGGAGTGGGTTTGGTTGATCAGGGTAC
>RFRL01000229.1 GCA_009924545.1 Planctomycetia bacterium
ACCGCGCGGCCACGGCCCTGGTGGACCGCCCCGATGCCGGCCCCGAGGACCGCTGGGAGGCGCTCAGCGTGCTCGAGGAGCGCGCTGGGTCGACGGTGCGCCGGCTGGAGATCATCGGCGAGCTGCGCGGCTTGGCCCGCCAGCTGCAGACCGGCGACGGGATGCTCGACGTGGCGGAGCTGCGCGTCCGGATCGAGCGCGGCGATCAGACCGAGGTGGTGCGACTCCTCGACCACATCCGCCGGGAGCATGCCGGCGACCAGCGCGTGTTCGGCGCCCTCGCCGAGGTGCTGATGGAGGCCGGGGTCGACATTCCGGGCATGGCGGCCGGACGGCCCCCGGCCGGGGCCCGGCGGCCCGACGCACCGGCAGCGGCAGCGGCCCCCCAGGCGGCACCGGCGGCCGGCATCTGGACGCCGGGTCAGCAGGCCGCCGCACCGGGTGAGAAGAAAACCATCTGGACCCCCGGCTGATGGCCTTTTCGGCATTCGACTCCGCGGCCATGCTCCGCGCGGTGGAACTGGCGCGTTGCGGTGAGGGCCTCGTCGAGCCCAACCCGATGGTCGGTGCGGTGGTGGCCACGGCTGGAGCGACGCCGTGCATCGTCGGTGAGGGCTGGCACGAACGCTTCGGTGGTCCGCACGCCGAGGTGATCGCGCTCGCTGCCGCGGGTGACCGGGCCCGTGGCGGCACCATCTACGTGACCCTCGAACCCTGCTGCCACCACGGCAAGACACCCCCGTGCACTGACGCGCTCATCGCCGCCGGGATCGCGCGCGCGGTCGCCGCGGCGGCAGATCCGCATCCGCTGGTGGCGGGCCAAGGGCTCGCGCGGCTCGCGGCGGCGGGAGTGCGCGTCGACGTCGGGCTGGCGGAGGAGGAGGCCCTCCGTCTCACGGCCCCCTATCGCCGGCTCGTCACCCGTGGCCGACCGTGGGTCATCGCCAAGTGGGCAGCGGGCCCCGGCGGTGGGCTGGGGTCGCCCCCCGGCCGCCGCTGGCTCTCGTCGGAAGCCTCGCGGGCGCTCGTCCACCAGCTCCGCGGTCGCGTCGACGCGATCCTCGTGGGCAGTGGCACCGCGCTGGTGGACGATCCCCTGCTCACGCCGCGTCCCCCGGGACCGCGGTCACCGCTGCGCGTCGTCCTCGACAGCCGCGGGCGGCTCGGGATCGACTCACAGTTGGTGCGCACGGCTGCCGGCGCGCCACTCCTTGTGGCCACCGGCCCGGCTGCCGACCCGGCGTGGGTGAGCCGGATCCGGGCTGCAGGCGCGGAGGTGTGGATCGGCCCCGACGCGCCCGACGGACGACTGCCGGAGCTGCTGGCGGAACTCGGCCGCCGAAACTGCACCAACGTCCTTCTCGAGGGGGGCCCGACGCTACTCCGCGCGGCGTTCGCGGCGGGTGCCGTCGACGAGGCGTGGGTGTTCGTCACCGACTGCGCGCCGGCGATCAGCGATCCGTCCGTCGCGATTCACGACCTGCCCGGGCTCTCGATCGACACCGTCGACATCGTCGGGGGCGACATCCTCTTGCGGGGGCGCCTCGGCACCAGCGCCGCGGCCCCCCCTGGGGGTGTCACTCCCGGGGCATGTCGCGGATCACGTTCCGCCAGTGGGTGACCGTGGCGTCGGGTTTGACGCTCGTCTCGGCGACCGCGACGCGGATCGACCGCAGCGCCTCGAGCACCACCTTCACCTGACCGAGCACGTCGCGGGCCTGCTCATTCTCGTCGGCTTCGGTCAACTCCCGGTTGCCGTCGACCTCGCCCTCACTCTGCTGGACGCAGCCGAAGCGGGCCGCGTACACGAGCCACGGTTCGAGGACGTCGATCAGCCCAGCCACGTCGAGGGCGGCGGCCTGGGCGAGGGGCTCCTCGAACTTCGTCAACTGTGCTCCTGTCTCCAGCGCGGCGTTGGCCAGCAAGCGGCCAGCCTGCTTGGGCAGCAGGCTGAACACCGCAACCTCTTCACCGATGCCGATCGACGGCTGGATCTGTTCGTCGATGCCCGCCCCGGGGAGGGCGAACGACCACACCGCACCGGCGGGCACCTTGGTCTTCTCCGGCTCCGGAATGCGGTAGCCGGCCGGGATCGCCCCGGGCTCGAGGGCCCGGACTTTCTCGACCAACTCGTCGGAGAGGGCGAACAGGTCGCTCATCCCCTCCCGGAACAGGGCCGGATCGGAGAGCCGCACCATGATCGCCGGCTCGACGAGCGGCAGCGGATCGGCCGAACCGGGCAGGCCCCGGGCCGGTTTCTTGCTCCGGCTCTTGCCGTCGATCACGAGGCCGAATTGACCGTCGGCAGTCGCCGGAATGATTTTCGTGCGGAGAATGTCGGCACCGCGTTCCACCAGCGGGGCGATCCGCTCCGCGGCAGCCTCGACCTTCTCGCGCGTGTCCGCGTCGGCACGCGGGAGGAGGTGGCGCCGGGCGAACGACACCGCCATGTCGGCGATCGACGCCATGTCGTCGAACCGCGTCGCGTCGCCGCGCACCCGCATCACGAGCGCGGCCAGCGGCGCCCCGCCGGCATGGGACGTGAGGTCGAGCCGGCGCGAGCCGTCGAAGGGGAGATTCTTCGACCAATCCCACGAATAGCCTTCGTACCCCGAGTCGGTCATGAAGCTGTATGCCATCGATGGACCGGCCACGGGCAACTGACGGCGGATCATGTCGGCCATCTTCTCCAGGCCCTGCCGAGCTTCCGCACCGGCCTCGTCCGACAACCCGGCCCGTTCGGCGATCTGCGGACTCAACTCGGCCAACTGGTCGATGTCGGCCGCGGACCCGACGCTCAGCTTGTTGAGCTTCTCGCTGACGTAGGAGATCGAGGTGATCGGACGGCTGCGGTGCTCGCGGAGCGGTTGCATGGCCGGCACCGACACCAACCCCTTGCCGTCCCCCGGCGACGCGAGCTTGTCGAGATGATCGGTGGAGTCGCCGATCGACAGCACCACACGATCGCCGATCAGCCCCAGGGCCACCACCAGGTCGAGTGACTGGAGCTTGTCGATCACCGCGTCGAATCCGTCGACGTCGAGCCCCTGGACCATTTCGGCAGTGATCGCCCCCCAGGGGATCATCGCCCCGTCGACCGTGAAGGCGATCACATCGCCGTCGCGCACCTTCTTCCGGGTGAGGGCTTGGGCCAGGTCGGGATTGCTCTGGGTGACGAGTTTCAGGAGACCCTCGATGCGCTTCAGTTGGGTTTCCGCGACGGCCTTCTTGGTGGTGCGGAATCCCCACACCAGATCGGGAATCACGATCGACTCGACGTTGTCCACGAGCGTCTGGGCGATGAGCCGGGCCTGCAGTTCGGTGAGGGACGTCTCCTCGGCCTCCACCACCTGGAGCCGGACGGGTACGACGGAGCCACGACCCCGTCGGGCGTCGGCACCATCGAATCCACGCCCCGCCCGGCCCATCTCGATGAAGCCCGCCGCCTGCTGGGCACGCTGCACCTTCTGGAACAGGTCGAGCAGTTGGATGCAGGAGGGTTCGCCATAGAGGAACATGTCGGTGGACACGAGGTCCTCGAGCAGTTCCAGGGCCTGCTTGTTGTCCGGTACCTGCAGGAACGAGTCGGCCATCGACAGCGGGCTGCCCGGCTGGATCCTCTGCTCTTCGAGGGCATCGAGGGCGCGCTGCACGGCGGGCAGGCGCTTCACGGCGGCGAAGGCGTTGCTCCCGAGGACACGGCCGATCTGCTCGCGGAGCCGGAGGGTGGCCGACACGAAGGCGGCGTCGGCCGGCACCATCGCCACGCCCGATTCG
This sequence comes from Planctomycetia bacterium, assembly GCA_009924545.1. Taxonomy (GTDB): domain Bacteria; phylum Planctomycetota; class Planctomycetia; order Pirellulales; family UBA1268; genus F1-20-MAGs016. Next base: position 3,778 of record RFRL01000229.1, read on the forward strand.
AGCACGTCATCGGCCCGAGTTGCACCGCCGAGCGCGACGGCGCTGGCACTCGCCACCACCGCGAGGGCGATCCGCAGACGGGATCGCGTGGGGGCGCCGACAGCGGCCGGGCGGTGCCGGGATGCCCCTGTGCTGGATGCCTTGATCATGACATGCTCCTCGGAAGACGAGACGACGGGCGCGATCGCGATTGAACGGCACCCACGGACGCAAGACGCAGTGCCCGTGAACTACCGTAGTCTGGCAGGACACCCCCCTGCGAGTCCACCGAAAAAGGTCGCTGGGTGGACCGGCCGGTCGGGCTCGGGTACCGTCCGGACAAGGTGTGGCCCGTCGCCTCCCCTCGGTACCCCGTCAGCCGGAATCTTCCGTGGACATCGACGGCACGCTGGTCCTCGACACGTTCGCCGAGGCTTTCCGCCTCCGGTTCGGGCGGCTGATCGTGACGGCGCACGACGACCACTGGCTGGTGGCGGCAGCGGCCGCTGCCTGTGGTTACGGCACCAGCGTGCTCGGCTGCGATGCCGAGGTGGGCGCGGAGGCGTGGTTGGCCCCCGACGCCACCCCCGACGGCCGTCCCGGGGTGTCGCTCCTCGCCTTCGCTTTCACCGCGGAGGACGTGGGCCGGGCCCTGGCCAATCGCACGGGGCAGTGCCTGCTCACCTGCCCGACGGTGTGCGTCTACGACGGACTGCCCACGGCCACCGAACGGTGTCCGTTGGGGGCCCATGTGCGCTTCTTCGGAGATGGTTTCGAGAAGACGAAGGTGATCGCGGGCCGGCGGTACTGGCGGGTCCCGGTGATGGACGGTGAGTTCGTCGTCGAGGAGACCGCGGGGGTGGAGAAAGGGGTGGGGGGTGGCAATCTCATCCTCCAGGGGCGGGCCCTGGAGCCGACGTTGGCCGCAGCCCGGCGTGCGGTGGCGGCGATCGCCGAACAGCCCGGCGTCATCACTCCTTTCCCCGGGGGGGTCGTCCGGTCCGGCAGCAAGGTGGGTTCGCGTTCGCAGCGGTTGCGGGCGAGCACCAACGAGGCGTTCTGCCCCGGCTTGGCGGGCCGCGTGCCGAGCGAACTGGTGCCGGCGGCGGCGTGCGCCCTGGAGATCGTCATCGACGGTATCGACGAGACCACGGTCGCGGCGGCGATGGCCGCCGGGATCCGGGCGGCCGCCGGCCCTGACCTCGTGGCCATCGGGGCGGGAAACTACGGTGGCAGGCTGGGCAAGTTCCACTTCCACCTCCATCGAATCCCGGGGCTGTTCTGAGTGGCGCGGGGTGCGGTTGCCCTTCTCCTGTCGGCCGCGGCTCTGGTATTCCCCCCGGTTGCCGTCCACGGGGCGGCTGCCTGGAGGGAGTACCGACGATGGCCGACCGCCCTTCGCGACAACTCCTCGTGGTGCCACCGCGGGGTTTGCGCTGGCCCTATTTCTTCGGCGCGACGGCGGGGCTCTCCGCCGGCGCCCTCGTGGTATGGGCACTGGGCAGCGTGCGCCCGACCGCCCGCGGTGACGCCGGGCCCGACGCGGTGGGAGTGGTCGCAGACACCGCGCCGCGGGCTGTCGACATGCGGGTGAGCGCGGCCGATCCGGCCGATGCTCCCGCGGAAAACGGCGCAGATCCCCTCCTGCCCGTGGCCGACGTTCCCGGATCGCCACCGCAGGCCGAGTCCACAACGCAACCGGGCCGCCTGGCACCCGCGGCCGATGCCATGCCAATGCCATCGTTCGCGGCTCGCGGCGCCGACGTGGCGGCCGACCGAGCCGGTGACCACACGACCGACCTGGAGCCACCACCGGCCGCCGCGCGGTTCCCGGCAGCCGGCACCGCGCGGCCGCTGTCGCGATTCTCGACGGGACCCACCGATCCCGAACCGTCAGCCGCCCCGGCCACCGCGGAGGTCGCTCCCCCCGATCCCTTCGGCGCGACGGGAAGCGCTGATCCATCTCCCTCCGCAGCCCCCCGCCCCGCGGTGTCCGCGCCCGCGGCCGTCGCCATCGCGACCGCGCGGCCGCTCACACCACCCCACGCGACCGACCCGATCGTTCCCACCAACGCGTCGAGCGCCGCCGACGCTCCGGCCGAACCCACGCCCGAATCAGCGACGTTCGCCCCGCCGGACGAGCTCGTCGATCCGGCCCCGGGTCCCCCACCGCTCGATGCCAACGTGCCGGTGGCCACCGTGGAACCGCTCGATGATCCGGGGGCACCAATCCCGATCGATGCCTCACCCCCGTCGGATGCGCGCGCATCGGCGACGTCGGCGGTG
>RFRL01000230.1 GCA_009924545.1 Planctomycetia bacterium
GCCGGCGTGGGTGAGGACGATCGGGCGGAAGGAGTTCGCCTTGCCGTCGGCGGTGAGGGGCTCGTAACCGGCCCAGCGGATGCCGGGGAACGCCGGCTCATACGCCACCGGCAGGACGCCGTCGACGAGCGCCGCCGCCGGATCGGGCTGGGGCAGGAGGCGAATCTTGATGTTGCGGTAGGCGACCTCGTCGCCGTGGTCCTGGAGGCAGATGTGCCCCCGCTCGGCAGTGCCGAAGGAGGGGAACTTGGCGAACTTGCTCTCGGCCACGCGTTTTTTTTCCAGTCGTCGCTGCCGAGGCGGAACTGGGAGTAGCGCAGGCCGTTGACGTACACCTCCCCTTGCTCGGGTCCGACGCGGAGGAGGATCGTGTTCCACTCACCGGCCGGGCGGGTGGCGTCGAGCGTGTCGCCCGTGGCGGGGTTCTTCCCTGGTGGATAGAGCTGGTAGAGCCAGCCGGCGCGCTGCGGATCCTTGCCGAGCTTGTTGTCGAGCACCTGCACCTCGGGGCCGCTGTGCCAAGGGGCGGGCTGATCCTCGGTGACACGGAACATGATCCCGCTGTTGCCCCCCGGGGCGATCTTGTAGTCGAGCGCCAGTTCGAAGAACCCGTACTGGTCGGTGGTGACGATGTCGCCGGCGCCGGCGGCGGCACGCACCAGGGCCCCGTCCTGCACCTGCCAGCCCGGGCCGATCGCGTCTTTGCGGTAATTCCGCCAGCCGGCGGTGGACGTGCCGTCGAAGAGCAGCTTCCAGCCGCTCCGCGCCTCCTCGGGGGTGAGGCGGTTCTCGTCGGCCGGCGCGGATCCGGTCGCCGCCACCAGCGCGATCACCGCCAAGGCCACCACCGGGAACGATCGGGCACTGCGCGTCATGTCCACTCCCACACCAGGGGTCGTCCGTTCTCCGCCCCACCCGCTGCGGGTGGGGCACCGCCGCCACGTCAGGCCAGGATCTCGTGCACCACCCGCTGCGGCTCGACGCCGGTGAGCCTCTGGTCGAGACCCTGGAAGCGGAACGTGAACCGCTCGTGGTCGATGCCGAGGAGGTGGAGGATCGTGGCGTTGAAGTCGTTGATGTGCACCGGGTTCTCCACCACGTTGTAGGAGAAGTCGTCGGTCTCGCCGTACGACACCCCGCCCCGGGCCCCGCCCCCGGCCAGCCACATGCAGTAGTTGCGCGGGTGGTGGTCGCGGCCGTAGGTGTCCTTGGTGAGGGTCCCCTGGGAGTAGACGGTCCTCCCGAACTCGCCCCCCACACCACGAGCGTCTCGTCGAGCATGCCGCGCTGTTTGAGGTCCTTGACCAGGGCCGCGGTGGCCTGGTCGGTGTCGAGGCACTGGGCCTTGAGGTCGCCGGGCAGGTTGCCGTGCTGGTCCCAGCCGCGATGGAGGATCTGCACCGCGCGGACCCCGCGCTCGACCAGCCTCCGGGCAAGCAGCAGGCTGTGGGTGAACGACCCCGGCTTCTTCACGTCGTCGCCGTAGAGGGCGAGCGTGGTCTCCGTCTCGTCGCCGAGATCGGTCAGCTCCGGCACGCTGGCCTGCATGCGGAAGGCCATCTCGTACTGCGCGATCCGCGTCTGGATCTCCGGATCGCGGTAGCGCTCGAACGAGCGCTCGTTGAGCCGGGCGAGGCCGTCGAGCATCGTGCGCCGGTCGGCGGCGGTGACGCCGTCGGGATTGGGGAGATAGAGGACCGGATCGCCCGAGCCGCGGAGGGCCACGCCGGAGTAGCGGGTGGGGAGGAAGCCGCTCGACCACATCCGTGTGAACAGCGCCTGCGAGGGATTGATGTCGGGCAGCGGCGTGAAGACGACGAAGGCGGGGAGATCGTCGTTGTCGCTGCCCAGACCGTAGGCCAGCCAGCTCCCCAGGCTCGCCTTGCCGGGGATCTCGCTGCCGGTCATCACGAACGTGCAGGCCGGATCATGGTTGATGGCGTTGGTGTGGATCGTCTTCACCAGCGCGATGTCGTCGACGATCCCGGCGGTGTGGGGCAAGAGCTCCCGGTTGATCCACCGGCCGCACTGCCCGACCTGCGCGAAGGCGAACTTGGAGGGGGCCACCGGGAAGCGCGCCTGGCCGCTGGTCATCGTCGAGAGGCGCTGCTCGCCGCGGACGCTCGGCGGCAGGTCCTTGTCGAAATACTCGCCGAGCTTCGGCTTGTGGTCCCAGAGGTCGATCTGCGAGGGGCCGCCGTTGGTGTGGATGTAGATCACCGCCTTGGCCCGCGGGGCGTGGTGCGGCAGCCCCGGCAGCGGCGGATGGACCCGGGCGGGGGCCGGCCGACCGGCGTCGTGGGCGGCGGCGCGGCCCTGGCCCTCGAGCAGCGCCAGCGCCGCGGCCCCCAGCCCCACCCCCGACGACTGGCGGAGGAACAGGCGACGGGCGGCGGCGGTGCGGAGCGCTTCGCGCTGGGACGCGGGCATGGGCATGGTCGGTTCCCCGGGGCGCGGTTCAGTTGCGGGTCAGCGTCTCGTCGAGATTGAGCAGGAGGTTGGCGACGAGCGTGAACGGTGCCAGATCCTCCACCGGCATCCCCTCCGGCGGTTTCGACTCCCCCTGGCTGACGAGCTTCCGCGCCGCCTCGGTGTCGGCGGCGTAGCGGGCCCGGTGGGCGGCCAGGGTGGCGGTCACCACCGCGGCCTCGTCGCTTTCGGGGGGCCGGGCGAGGACCGTGTGGAAGAGCCAGGCGATCCGCGCCGCATCGTCGCTGCCCCCCTCGGCCAGCGCCCGGGCGGCCAGGGCCCGCGCCGCCTCGACGTGCTGCACGTCGTTGAGCAATTGCAGGGCCTGCAGCGGCGTGTTGCTGCGCTCGCGGCGGGCGCAGAACTGCTCGCGGTTGGGGGCGTCGAAGTTGACCATGAACGGCGGCGGGGCCGTCCGCTTGAGGAACGTGTAGAGGCTGCGGCGGTAGAGGGCGGTGCCGGAGTCGCGCGTGTATTTTTGCGTGTTGCTGCCGGCGAAGCCGACCGGCTCCCAGATGTTGTCGGGTTGGTAGGGGCGGACGCCCCGGCCACCGGGCGTGCGCACCAGGAGGCCCGCCACAGCCAGGGCGTTGTCCCGGATCTGTTCGGCGTCGAGGCGGAGCCGCGGGCCGCGGGCGAGAAGGCGGTTGTCGGGATCGGCGGCGAGCTGCTCCGGTGCCACCACGGCGGAGCGGAGGAACGCCCGGCTGGTGACGAGCAAGCGCACCATCCGCCGCGTGTCCCAGCCGCAGTCGCGGTATTCGCAGGCCAACCAGTCGAGCAGTTCGGGGTGGCTTGGCGCCTCCCCCTGGAGGCCGAAGTCCTCGCTTGTCTTCACGAGCCCCGTGCCGAAGAACTGCTGCCACAGCCGGTTGGCCGCCACCCGGGCCGTGAGCGGCTGCCGGGGGGAAAGGATCCACTGGGCGAGGTCGAGGCGGTTGGGGACGTCGCCGGTGGCGACCAATAGCGCCGGGAGGAAGCCGGGTGTGGCCCGTTCCACCTTGGCGCCGGGCTTGTCGTAGGCCCCGCGCTGCATGACGAAGCTGTCGCGCATCTGCGGCAGATCGTTGAACACGAAGGTCCGCGTCAGCCCTTTGTCGAGCGCCTCGCGCCGGCTGCGCGCGGCCTGGAGATCGTCCACCGCTTTCGCCAGCGGCTCCGGTCGCTCCCCCCACACGCGCGCCAGCCAGTGGCGGCGGACGCGGGCCTGCTCCGCGGCGTCGGTGGTCTTGTCGGCTCCCTGCTTGACCAGCCCGCGGAGCTCGCCGGGGACGTCGTCGAGCTTGTCCTTGCCCGTCCGTTCCTGCCACCACGCGGCGAGCGAGCGCGTCGGATCGCGGGCCGGGTCGGAGACCGAAGCGATCCCCACCAGATCCCAGCGCACGTGACCGTCGAACTGCGTGAGGGCGAAGCCTTCGAGCTTCGTGCCCGCGGCGAGGCCGAGCTGCTCGACCGTCACGGAGAGCCGCCGCCAGCCCCCCGGCTCGGGTAGCGGCCCGGCATGGAACCGCGACGGCTTCCCCGCCTCGCCCCAGGCGATGGCGTCGATGTCGCCCCACACCGCGCGGTGCTTCCACTCGCCGGCATGGAACTGGAGCATCACCGAGCGCGGTGGCCGGGCGGGATCGATCCACACGCTGGCGAAGATTTCACCGCCGGCGGGAATGACGATCGGCTCGGCTCCCGACTGGTAAAAGTCCTGGCCGATGCCGGTGGCGGTACGCTCGAGGCTGCGCTGCCCGGAGAGCACCTCCCCCGCCGCGCCGCCGCTGAACCAGCCAAGCGCCCCGCCCCCCGACTGCACGGCGGCGCCGGGCGGAAACTCGTCGTCGAGCCACACCGTCTCGGTGCGCACCGGCTCCGGACGGGGATCGACCGTGGCGGGGTCGGTGTAGACGACGGCGTCGAGGGCGCCGTCGAGGGCCTGCTGGAGACCCGGCAAGCGGGCGTCGAGATCGGCCAGTTCCCGCTCCTCCGCGGCGCTCGGCAGGGTGATCGTGGGGGCGGTGGTGAGGATGTTGCCGTCGAAGCCGGGATCGGCCGCCGAGTTGAAGAAGGCGTAGAGCGAGTAGAACTCGCGCTGCGAGAGCGGGTCGAACTTGTGGTCGTGGCAGACGGCGCACTGGCCGGTGATCCCCATCCAGGCCTGGACCACCGTCGCGGTCCGGTCGACGGCGTAACGGAAGAGCAGCTCCTCGTTGATCGAGCCCCCTTCGCTGGTCGTGACGTTGCAGCGCGAGAAGCCGGTGGCGGTCTGCTGGTCGCGGGTCGCGCCGGGGAGGAGGTCGCCGGCGAGCTGCCAGATCGTGAAGGTGTCGAAGGGCATGTTCTGGTTGAAGGCCCCCACCACCCAGTCGCGGTAGGCCCACATCTGCCGCTCGTTGTCGAGGTGCAGGCCGTGGGTGTCGGCATAGCGCGCCACGTCGAGCCAGTGACGGGCCATCTCCTCGCCATGGTGCGGGCTGGCGAAGAGGCGATCGACGAACCGCTCCACGGCGTCGGCCGCCGGATCGGCGGCGAAGGCCGCGACCTCGGCGGGGTCGGGTGGCAGGCCGGTGAGGGCGAAGGAGAGCCGCCGGGCGAGCGTGGTCCGGTCGGCTGCCGGATTCACGGGCAACCCCTCCGCCGCCAGCCGGGCTTCGAGGAACCGGTCGACGGGATTGGTGACCTCGGCCGGTGCCGCTGGCACCTCCGGACGGGACAGCGGCCGGAACGACCAGTGGGGCTCGAACCCGGCACCGGTGGCGATCCACCGCTCGAGCAGTTCCTGCGCGGCGGCGCCGAGCGGTTTCTTGGTGTGTGGCGGGGGCATCACCACATCTGGATCGGTGGCCCGGATCCGGGCCACAAGCGCGCTTGCGGCCGGCTGCCCCGGCACTACCGCCACCGCGCCGCTGGCCAGGGGGGCCGTCGCCGCCGCCCCGTCGTCGAGCCGCAGCCCTGCCTCCTGCTTCGCGGGTCCGTGGCAGGCGTAGCAGTGCTCCGAGAGGATCGGGCGGATGTCGCGGTCGAAGCGGAGCGGCTTTTCCGCGGCTGTCGCCGGGACTGCCACCAACCCCGCCAGGCCCACGGCCACGAGGAGGGCCGGGCGCTGTCCATGGTTTCGAGGGGACGCCATCCGCTCGCCTCCGGTCGAGGATCACCCGCTCGCCAATCGTTCCTGGCCGGGGCCCGCCCGGCAGCCAAGGCACGCGGGACGGACGCCTGACACTACCCCCGTCGGCCTCATCCAAGCCGCTTTAGTCTGTCCCCGGGAAGGGCGGTTGGCAAGGAAAACCCCCTGTCCCGGGGCCAAGTTGCAGCCGGGCGACCGGCGTTTCAGGCCACCACCGCCGTGTGGACCTGGCCGGCCACGTCGGTGAGGCGGAAGTCCCGACCACCGTGGCGGAACGTGAGCCGCAGGTGATCGATCCCCAGGAGATGGAGGATCGTGGCATGGACGTCGTGGATCGACATCCGGCCGTCGACGGCGTAGTAGCCGTAGTCGTCGGTGGCCCCGTACCGGAAGCCTCCGCGGGCACCGCCGCCGGCCAACCAG
>RFRL01000024.1 GCA_009924545.1 Planctomycetia bacterium
AGTTCGTAGACCGGCAGCAACAACCCGACGCGCCGTCGCCAGGCGGCGCCGTCGCCCCACAGGTCGGCGAGCGCCCCGACGAAGCCGGCGAGGTGCTCGCGCGGCACGGGCACCGCCGGCTGGCAGAAGAAGTCGCAGGCCATCTTCGCGGGGTCGTCCCAGCCGGCATATTCGAAGTCGAGGAACCGGAGCCGGCCGTCGGCGGCGCGGATCGCGTTATGGAAACCGAAGTCCGACGGACTGAGACAGCGGTCGGCGGTGGCGAGCGGTCGGTCGTGATCGGGCGCCGCCGCGAGCACCCCGTCGCGGACGCGGTGCCACGCCGGGAGCATGCGTTCCGCGACGACCGCGGCCGCGGCGCTGCCCTGCGGCGCAGCCGCTCCATCCGCCGCTCGAGGCAGGCGAGATGGGCGGCGATCGAGAAACAGGCTTCCGCCGCCTCCGGCAGGCCGGCGCGGAGGGCGTCGCCGCGATTCTCGTTCACCGCCCGGAAGAAAGCCGCTGCCTCGGCGACATGCGCGGCCGTCACCTCTCCGGGGGCGAGTTTGTCCCCCGCCACGAACCCGTAGGTCGCCATCCCGGCGGCGGCGTCGCACGCGAGGGGCTCCGGCAGGGCCCGCGCGGCGACGTTCCAGGCGAAGGCACTGAAGCCGTAGTCGGCCCGGAGACGGTCCCGCGGATCGTCGGGGTGGCGGTAGTAGACCTTGAGGACGACGGGTGCCCCGGCCGATTCGACGCGGAACACGCGGTTGTTGCCGCCACCGGTGAGGCGCACGAGCCGGAAGGACTCGGGCACGCCGGTGGCGCGGAGCACCGGTCCCGCGGCCGCGGCCAGGGCCACCGCGTCGCCCGGGCTCGACGCCGCGCTCACGGCCGGACCTCCGCGAGCACGCGTCCGACCTCGGCCCAGGAGGCGACCGTCGTGATCCCGGGGGGAGGGGTGTGGATGCCCTCCGGGTCGAAGAGGATCGGGCGCACGCCCGCCGGGAACGCCGGGTCGCCGAGGAGCTCCGGCAGGTCGTCGATGAAGGTCGTGCAGCCGAGCGCGCCGATCCGCGAGAGTTTTCCCGCTTTGGTCTCCTCGAGGAAGACGCGATCGGCGGGCAGGGCGATGCCCGTGTCGTTGTGGAAGCCGTGCCGGGCGAGAAAGTCGCGGGCCGCGGCGTGGAGATCATGCCGCTCGCCGAGGTAGGGAAACCGGGTGCGGTGGCTGACGATCGCCACCGGCGTGCCGGCGGCCCGGCAGGCGGCGAAGAACTCGGCCACTCCGGGAAAGAGCGCGGCGTCGCCCATCCGCGGCCCGTAGATGACGCCCTGCAGCTCGGTCCAGCGGTCCTCCGCGCCCGCGGCCCGGAGGTGGTCGCGGACCGCGGTCTTCGAGGTGGCCGCGCCCGGCGGCACCAGACCGAGGTCGAGCGCCACGCGGCCGAAGAGGTCGTCGTAGCGGACGATCGTGTTGTCGAAGTCGACGCCGATCACGGCGCGTTCCCGATCCGGGCGAGGATCTTCGCTGCCACCGCCGGACCGGTGAGCCCGCACTGTTCCCGCATCCACGCCTGGCTGCCAGCCGCGGAGATGAACGCGTCGGGTGTGCCGCAGGCGACCAGCGGAGCCTGCGGGCCGTCGTGCCGCGCGCGCCATTCGGCCACGGCGCTGCCGAGGCCGCCGATGACGCTGTGCTCCTCCACCACGGCCACCGCGCGGAACCTGCCGAAGGCGTCGGCGAGGAACGCTTCGTCGAGCGGCTTGACCGTGTGCATGCTGACGACGCGGGCGGAGAGCCCCCGGGCGGCGAGCTCCCGCGCCGCCTCGAGGGCCACCGCCGTCGTCGTGCCCATCCCCAGCAGGCAGACGTCGGTGCCCTCGCGCACCACGATCCCCTTCCCGACAGCGAAGGGCGGCGGCGACTCGTGGATCACCGGCTCCCCCTTCTTGCCGAGGCGGATGTAGGCCGGACCGGGGAGCGTGAGCGCCGCCTCGAGGGCCGGCCCCACCTCGGCCGAGTCGGCCGGGCAGAGCACGGTGAGGTTGGGGAAGCAGCGGAGGATGCCGACGTCCTCGCAGGAGTGGTGCGTGGGCCCGAGCGACGCGTACGACAGGCCGCTCCCCGTGCCCACGATCACCACCGGCACGTCGTGATAGCAGATGTCGACGCGGATCTGCTCGATCACCCGCGTGGTGGCGAAGGGTGTGATCGTGTACGTGAACGGCCGGAGGCCCGAGAGCGCGAGTCCCGCCGCCATGCCGGTCATGTTGGCCTCGGCCACGCCGCAGTTGTAGAAGCGGGTCGGAAACCGCTCGCGGAAGGTGTCGAACAGCCGGTTGCCGATGTCCCCCGAGAGGAGCACGATCCGCTCGTCTGCGGTGGCCAGTGCGGTGATCGCGGCGGCGAAGGCGTTTCTCATGCCCGCACCTCCGGCTGCCCGAGCTCGACGCGGGCCTTCCGCACCTCGTCAGCCGTCGGAATCCGGTAGTGCCAGTTGTTGTCGTCCTCCATGAACGACACCCCCTTCCCCTTCACCGTGTGGGCCACGATCACCCGGGGGCGGCCCGAGCCGTCGGGCTCGCGGGACACCGCCGCGTGCACGGCCGGCATGTCGTGGCCGTCCACTTCACAGGCGTCCCAGCCGAAGGCCCGCCACTTCCCGGCCAATGGCGCCAGCGCCATGATCTCGTCGCTGCGACCGGTGGCCTGCCATTTGTTGTAGTCGATCATCACGACGACGCTGTCGAGCTTCTGTGCCGGGGCGAACAAGGCCGCCTCCCACACGGAGCCCTCCTCGCACTCGCCGTCGCTCATGAGGACGAACTGCCGCGCGGACCGGCGCTCGATCCGCGCGGCCAGCGCCATGCCCAGGGCGATCGGCAGCCCGTGGCCGAGCGAGCCCGTGGCCGCCTCCACCCCCGGCACGCACTGCAGGCCGGGATGCTCCGGCAGCGCGCCGCCGTCGGTATCGTAGGTGTCGAGGAGGGCCGGATCGAAGAAGCCGCGTTCGGCGAGCGTGACGTAGAGCGCGGTGGCGGCGTGCCCCTTGGAGAGGATGAACCGGTCGCGATCCGGATCGAGCGGGTGCTGGGGGTCGATCCGCAGCGGGCCCCAGTAGGTGGCCACGAGCAGGTCGATGCACGACAGCGACGAGCCGAGGTGCGGTGTCCCGGCCACGTGCGACATCTCCACGACCCGGGCGCGGATCCGGGCGGCGATGGCGGTGAGGTCGGCGACGGCGGTCATGGCTTGTGCACGTAGTCGGCCGGCACGTGCTGCAGCCGGTCGAGGTTCTTCTTCAGCCAGTCGATCGTCTCGGCGACCACGTCGGTGACCGTGCGCTTCGGCTCCCAGCCGAACTCTGACCGCGCCTTCGTGCAGTCAAGGAGGTAGGCCGGGTCCTGGGCCAGGCGCGGTGGGGTCGTCTCGACCGCATCCTCGAACCGGGCGCCGAGCTGCCGGCAGATTTCCTCGACGACCGCGCGGATCGTCTGGTTGGTGTCGGTGGCGAGGTGGTAGACGTCGCCGGGAATACCGTGGCGGGCACGCTCGCCGCGACGTCGCGCATGTGGATGAACGACCGCACGCTCGTGCCGCCCCCCTCGAGCCGGAGCTTTTGCCCGGTGAGGATGCAGAACACGGTCCGCGGGATGATCCGGTAGAGCGGCTGGCCCGGGCCGCAGACGTTGGCCGCCCGCGTGAAGGCGACGGGGAAGCCATGCGCCTTGCGGTAGGCCTGGAGGTTCATGTCGCAGGCCGCCTTCGACACGGCGTAGGGCGTACTCGGGTTGAACGGGGCGGTCTCGCGCACCAGGCCGCTCGTCGAGCCGTACACCTCGGGCGTCGAGATCTGCACGAACTTCTCCAGGAAGTCCATCCGCCGCAGCCGGTCGACGAGCCGTGCCGTCGCGACGACGTTGGTTTGGTACCAGTGCTCGGGGTGGTCCCAGCTCTGGGCGACCATGCTCTGGGCGGCGAAGTTGACGACGTACTCCGGCCGCGCCTCGCCGATCACGGCCGCGATCCGGTCGAGATCGCGGTTGAAATCGAGGGCGTGGAACGTGAACCGGTCGCGGAGCCCGCCAGCGCTCCCTGGCTCCGACCACCGGTAGGGCAGCAGTGCCGCGTCGGGCTCCGGCGAGCGGCTGATGCCGATCACCCGGGCGCCGTCAGCGAGGGCCTCCGCCACGAAGGTGGCGCCGGAGAACGAGTTGCTGCCGAGGACGACGAAGGTGGCGGGGGTCGCGGCCATGAGCGTCACTTGAGGTGGACGGCCTTCATCGTCTTGATGTTCGAATACCGGACGTCGCTCATCGAGTCGGGGAGCTTGCCCGCTTGGAAGGCCCGGATCAGGTCGCGGGCCCCGTCCTCGATCGTGTGCCGCGGGACGAAGCCGAGCACGCGCTGGATCTTGTCGGAGTTGATCCGGTAGGAGCGGATGTCGTCCGACGGCGTGGTGACGATCTCGATCTCACCCTTCCCGGGCAGTTCCTCCCGGACCACTTTCCGGATCACCTCCGCGGTTTCCGCCACGGAGAAGTTCTGGTAGCCGGCGTTGAAGATCTGCCCGGCGATCCGTTCGTCGGGCACCTCGAGGAGGAGGCAGTACAGGTCGACCATGTCCTGCATGTGCAGGTTGGGCCGCATCTGCACGCCGCCGAACACGGTGATCTTCCCGGTGTTCACCGCGTGGTTGGTGAGGATGTTGACCGTGAGGTCGAGGCGCTGGCGGGGGGAGTAGCCGCAGATCGTGGCCGGGCGCACGGCGACGGTGGTGAACGCCGGCGACTGCTCGGCGAACAGCAGCGGCTCGCAGGCCGCCTTGTAGCGGTTGTAGAGCGACACCGGGACCAGCGGGTGGTCCTCGGTGACCTGCGGGGAGTCGCTGACCCCGTAGACGCTGCCGGAGGAGGCGAAGATGAAGCGGCGCACGCCGGCAGCCTTGGCGGCCCGGACGAAGGGGCCGAAGGAGTCGAGGTTCACCGACTTCGACAGGTCGGGATCGAGTTCCACACTCGGATCGTTGGAGATGCACGCCAGGTGGATCACGGCGTCGGCGCCACGGAGGGTCTCCGTCACGGTCGCCGGGTCGCGAACGTCACCTTCGATCAGTTCGAGGCGCGGATGGCCGCCGACGGCGGCGAGCGCCTCCCGCCCGTAGATGAACAGGTCGAGAACGCGGACGCGGTACCCCGCGGCGAGGAGTTGGGGCACGAGGACCGCCCCCACGTAGCCCGCCCCACCGGGCACCACCACCGTCTCGAGGCGTCGGGTCACCGTGCGATCTCCCGGGGTTCGCGGGGTCAGTTCTTGAGGAGCGACTCGACGTGCCGCGCGAAGGCCACCCGGTCGATCGATTCTCGGTTGGCCACGCTGGCCACGGCCAGGGCGCCAGCGGCATTGCCGGCGAAACCGACCACCTCCAGGGGGGCGCCCTGCACCGCCAACAGCGACGACACCGAGAGGAACGCATCGCCGGCCCCGATCCGATCCACCACCCGTCCGGCCACCGCCGGGATCTCGATCGGCTCCTCGAACCGGTCGCTGCACAGGCAGCCGTGACGGCCACGGGTGACGGCGAGGCGCCGGCAGCCGAGTTGGCCCTGGACCTCGCGGGCGAGCTGGCGGATGTCGCCGTGGCGGTTCCGCGACTCGATCCGCACCTCGTTCTCGGTAGCCGTCATGTAGTCGGCTGCCGGGTACTTGGAGAGGGCATGGTGGCCGAGGTTGCCGGCGTTGCACTGGGCGTTGACCGCCAGGAACGGGGCGCGCTCGCGGATCACGCTCCGGGCCCGATCGCCGAGCATGGCGTGGCCGAAGTCGATGACCACGACGAGGTCGTAACCCGGGATCTCCGCCTCCAGCACCCGGCACACCGCCTCGTCCTCGGCGGCGGAGAGCGGGGCATCGTTGATCTCGTAGATCTCGAGGAGTTTGAGGAAAAAGTAGTGCTCCACGATCCGCTGCTTGACGATCGTCGGCGAATCGGCCCGGCTGACGAAGGTGGGGCGCACGTTGGGGCGGAGGTGGCTGGTGATGAACTCGGCATGTGACGGGTCGCTGCCTGTCTGGGCGACGAGCCCCACCTCGTCGCAGAACCCGGCCACGTGGTTGGCCGCGGCGAGGATGCCGCCGGCGAACCGCTCGGACGACTGCCGCCGGACGACCATCGTCGGTTCCTTCGACGACTTGCCGATCGCCTCGCAATAGACGTATTCGTCGATGATCGGTTCGCCCACCAACAGCACGCGCAGGCCGCGGGCCCGCTCCAGGTAGGACAGCACCTCGTCGGCCGGATGCCGGGCCGAGAAGGCGGCGAGATACTCCTGCACGTCGGGCGGGAGCAGGGGGAGGTGCCGGTTGATGAGGCGCGTGGAACTGTAGACCTCCCCGGTGGTGAAGGCGATGCGGCCCCCCACCGCCTTCACCGCCGCCTCTTCTTCGAGGATTTTGCCCGTCACATCCTTGGCGGGGTCGGCGTAGTCGGGCCCCTTGACGTAGACATCCGGGCGGAGGAGGCGGATGGCATCGACGGCGGTCGGCGTGGGATTGACGGCGACGAAATCGACGCAGTCGAGCGCCGCGATCAGTTCGGCGCGGAGTTGTTCGGGGAAGGCGGGGCGGTGCGGCCCCTTGTTGACGAACCGGTCTGTGGTCAGCGTCACCACGAGCAGGTCGCCCAACGACCGGGCCTCTTCGAAGTAGCGCAGGTGCCCCACGTGAAGGAGGTCGAACACGCCATGGCAAAGGACGACGCGGCGGCCGGCGGCCCGGGCGGTGTGGAGCGCCACCGCCAGTTCGTCGAGACTCTTGAGTTTGCCGGACTGCTTCATCTATCGTCGTTCAGCCAGTGTCGCTCGGGAGTGCTGCAGCGGGCAACCCGGGCCGGAGTGTGCGGTAGGGCAGCCAGTCGTTTGTATTGGACACCCGCTCGAATGCAAGCCGGCGAGACACGGGGCAGACGGCACGGCCCACCGTGACGTTATTCCCACGGCGGATGGCCGCCCCTGCCGCGCCGTTTCCCCGTGGCGGGGGCGGGGTGACCCGGCACCCGGAAGCCGGCCACCGTCCCGGTGATCCGTCGATCCCCTCCCCAGTCGTGTCAAGGAGTCCCCATGGCCGCCCGCCGACCCTGCATCGCCGTCCTCACCGGAGGCGGCGATTGCCCCGGACTCAACGCGGTGATCCGCGCCGTCGTCAAGGCATCGTTGCGGCTGGGGTACGACTGCATCGGCTTCCTCCGTGGCTACGAGGGCCTCGTCGATCCGGTCAGCTACATGCCGCTCGATCGGCAGAACACCGCGGAGATCCTCCTCCGTGGTGGGACGATCCTCGGTTCCACCAACAAGGGTCGGTTCACGGCGCTGGTGGGGCACGGCGAGAAGGTGCGCATCGATCCCGAGCTCCTGTCCCGGGCCGGCGACACGCTGCGCCGGCTGTCGGTGACCGGCCTGGTGTGCGTGGGGGGGGATGGGTCGCTGTCGATCGCCCAGCAGCTCCACGAGCACGGACTCCCCGTGGTCGGCGTGCCGAAGACGATCGACAACGACCTCGGCTCGACCGCCTTCACGTTCGGCTTCGATTCGGCCGTGGCCACCGCGACCGACGCACTCGACCGACTCCACACCACCGCTGCCAGCCACGAGCGGGTGATGGTGCTCGAAGTGATGGGCCGGCACGCCGGCTGGATCGCGCTCCACGCGGGCATCGCCGGCGGGGGGGACGTGATCCTCATCCCGGAGATCCCCTGGTCGTTTGCCGCCGTCTGCCGGCAGGTGCGCGCCCGCGAGGCGGAGGGCCGGCGCTCGACCCTCATCGTCGTGGCCGAGGGAGCGGAACTTCCCGGTGGCGGGTTGGTGCATGACACGGCGGCCGGGGAACAGCGGCAGGTGCGGCTGGGGGGCATTGGCGAGCGGATCGCCGCGGAGCTGACCCGCCGCCTCGATCGGGAGGTGCGCACCGTGGTCCTCGGACACCTGCAGCGCGGTGGCACACCCACCCCCTTCGATCGGATGCTCGCCACGCAGTTCGGCGCCCACGCCGTCGGCCTCGTGCACGAAGGGCGGTTCGGCGAGATGGTGCGCTACCGCCCACCGCACATCGAGGGGGTGCCGATCGCGGAGGCGATCCGCGATTTGTCGGTGGTCGACCCGGCGAGTTCCGCCGTCCGCGCCGCCCGCGCCCTGGGGGTGAGCTTCGGCGACGAGATCGTGACCGGGATGGAGGCCGCGGCAGCGGGCTGAGCGCGGCGCGCATGGCTGGCGATGGGGCGGGAGGCTACAACTGTCGGCCGCACAGCGGGGGAGCGGTGAACCACCGTCGCGGGCCTGTCCGGCACGGTGACGCGAAGGGAGGTCTCGTATGGGTGAGGCGGAACGGGCGGCTGGCCGCGTGGCGAGCGTGATGCAGGAGGCGCGGGTGTTCCCTCCTTCCGCGGAGTTCTCCCGGCGGGCCCGGATCGGCAGCCTGGAGGAGTACCGGCGGCTGTGCGCCGCCGCGGCCGCCGACCCGGAGGCATTCTGGGACGAGCGCGCCCGGGAGCTTCCCTGGATCCGCCCCTACACCCGTGTCCTCGACTGGCAGCCCCCGGACGTCCGCTGGTTCGTCGATGGCCGGATCAACGTCTCGGCCGTCTGCCTCGACCGGCATGTCGCGGCGGGGCGCGGGGGCAAGACGGCCCTGGTGTGGGTCGGGGAGCCGGCCGGTGAACGCCGCACGCTTTCCTACGCCGAACTCCATGCCGAGGTGTGCCGGTTCGCCGCCGGCCTCCGCGCCCTGGGGGTGCGGCCGGGGCAGGTGGTGTCGATCTACATGCCGATGACCCCCGAACTGGTGGTCGCCATGCTGGCGTGCGCCCGGATCGGGGCCGTGCATTCGGTGATCTTCGGCGGTTTTTCCAGCGAGGCGATCGCCGACCGTAACCACGACGCCAACGCCGTGGCGGTGATCACCGCCGACGGCGGTTGGCGGCGCGGGGCGCAACTGAATCTGAAGAAAAACGTCGACCAGGCCCTCGCCTCGCCCCACCACCCGCCGACCACGGTCAAACACGTGGTGGTGCTGCGCCGCACCGGACAGCCGGTGGAGATGGTCGCGGGCCGCGACGTGTGGTGGCACGACCTGGTCGCCGGACAGCCGGCCGACCTGCCGCCGGAGCCGATGGATTCCGAGGACCCCCTGTTCATCCTCTACACCAGCGGATCGACTGGAAAACCCAAGGGCATCAAGCACACCACCGCGGGCTACATCCTGTGGGCCCAGACGACCGCGGAATGGGTGTTCGACCTGCGCGACGACGACCTCTTCTGGTGCACCGCCGACTGTGGCTGGATCACCGGCCACAGCTACGTGACCTACGGGCCGCTCGCCGCCGGGGCGAGCGTGCTCATCTACGAAGGGGCACCCAACGCGCCCCACGAGGGCCGGTTCTGGGAGATCGTCGAGCAGGAGCGGCCCACGATTTTCTACACCGCCCCGACCGCGATCCGCTCCTTCATGAAGTGGGGGATGCAGCACATCACGGGGCGGGATCTCTCCAGTCTGCGACTCCTCGGCACCGTCGGCGAAGGGATCAACCCCGAGGCCTGGATGTGGTACCACGACGTGATCGGCGCCCGGCGCTGTCCGATCGTCGACACGTGGTGGCAGACGGAGACGGGTGGGATCATGATGAGCCCGCTGCCGGGGTGCACACCGACCAAGCCGGGCAGTTGCACGCTGCCCCTGCCGGGGGTGTCGCCGCAGATCGTCGATGCCGCCGGTGATCCGGTGGAGCCGGGCGAGGGGGGGTGGCTGGTGATGACGCGCCCCTGGCCGGGGATGCTCCGCGGCGTGTGGGGGGATGACGAGCGCTTCCGCGAGACCTACTGGTCGAAGGTGCCGGGCAAGTACCTCGCCGGCGACAACGCCCGACAGGATGCCGACGGCTATTACTGGATCATGGGGCGGATCGACGACGTCCTCAACGTGGCCGGCCACCGGCTCTCGACGATCGAGATCGAAAGCGCGCTGGTCAGCCATCCCAGCGTGGCCGAGGCGGCGGCGGTGGGGCGGCCGCACGACGTGAAGGGGGAGGCGGTGGCGGTGTTCGTCACGCTCCGCTCCGGTGAACCGGGTGAAGCCCTCCAAGACACCCTGCGCCGGCACGTGCGCCAGCAGATCGGTGCCCTGGCGGTACCCGACGACATCCACTTCGCAGCAGCCCTCCCCAAGACCCGCAGCGGCAAAATCATGCGGCGTCTCCTCCGCGACATCGCCGCCGGACGGGAGACGGTGGGCGACACCACGACTCTCGAGGACTACACCGTCCTGGCGAATCTTCGCGGCCACGACGAGTAGCCGTGGGCGACTGTCCGTGGAACGGGGGGAAGCGGTGGGGAAGCACCTCGGCGCATGAAAAAGGGCCGGGCCGGCTTGCGCCGGCCCGGCCGTGTCGTTTTCCGCGGTCAGGCCCAGCCTCCGGGGCCGGGATCATCCCGGGCCCCGAAGGACAGAGGCCGAACCAACTCAGGCCCCGAGCACCTTGAGGACGTCGAGCATCGGGCCGACGATCGGCCGGAGGATGTCACCGACGCCGGGGAGCGCCATCACCTTGTCGATGATCCCCGACAGGCTGCCCATCCCCTTGCCCACCGCTTCCTTGACCGTCGCCTTGCCGGCGTCGGGGAGTCCGGCGGTGCCCGCCTTGATCGCGTCGAGCGTGGGGATCAGGTCCTTGAGCGCCGGGACGGCCGCCTCGGCCGTCGCCACGTCGGTGACGCCGCCGAGCGTCTTGGTGAGCGTGCCGAACAGGCCGGTCAGGTCCTGACCGATCTTCACGGCGTCGCCAAGGTTCTCCGGCAACGTGAGGGTTTCGGTCCTGGCGACCTCGATCTCCTCACGCGCCGGCTGGCGGTCGGCCCGCCGCATGTCCACGGCCGGCGGCACCATCTTGTTGCGGGGCTCCTCGACCTTCTTCTGACTGCTCATGTACCACCAGGCGCCAAGTCCCAGCAGCGGAATCGCCAGCAGCGGCAGCCACGCCGGGAACCCGGAAGCCGCCGGCTCCGGCTCGCGCCGGGGTGCGTGCGTATGCTCGACCGGGCGCCGCTCTTCATGGTGCGGCCCGCCGACCGGACGGCTGACCGTGCCCGACGTGGAATTGACGAAGTCCCCCAGCGACAGCCCCTTGGGCAGGGCGCTGTTGATGTTCGCCGTCTGCGAGTTGAGCAGGCTCTGCACCCCGTGGGCATCGATCCGTCCACCCTTGAACGTGCTGGCGAGTTGGCCAAGGACGACGGGTGCCAGATACGTCAGCAGGCTCTTGGAGATGCCCGGCTTCATGCCGAGGAATGACGCCAGAGCGTTGACGAGCGTCGACGTGCCGGCGTTGCCGAACAGCGACCCGAGCAGGCTGCCGCCGATGTCGGCCGTCTTGGCGGCACCGGATCCGCCGAACAATCCGGCGAGGTTACCGAGCATGCCCGTATCGAGACCGGCGAGCGCCGAAGCGATCTGGCCGGCTCCACTGTCGGTCGAGGCGAGTTTCGCCAAGCCACCGAGGAGGGCGGGAACGGCAGCGGCAGTAGCCGACTTCGTCTGCTTGCTGTCGGCGCCGATCAGCGAGCCCAGGCTACCGAGCACTGCCTCGTTGGACAGTTGGCTCGTGATCACATCCACCAAGTTCATGTTCAACTCCAGAAGCGGAAGAAAAAGCGCCGCCCACGTCAGCGTCGGAAGTGTGCGCGGACCACGGCGGTCCCCTTGTGGGGAAAGAAGTGTCATACCCCGTTTTCAGACCCCCCACAAGGAATCCACTTGGTCGTGCCGTGGTGACGCTCGTCCCCCTCCGGGTCGGCTGCGTGGCCAGTCGGACGGAGGCGGCCGAATCGCCACGGCTACACTGTTTGGCATGGGTGCCATCGATCCCCGCCGCGTCCCCGAACTCCTCGCCCCCGCCGGCGACCACGACTGCATCCGGGCAGCGGTGGAAAACGGTGCCGATGCCGTCTATTTCGGGTTGGACGTGGGGTTCAACGCCCGTGCCCGGGCCACCAATTTTCCCCTCGAAGGCCTGCCCGCCCTGATGGCCGACCTCCACCGGCGTGGGGTACGGGGCTACACGACGCTCAACACGCTGGCGTTCGAGAGCGAGCTCGACGGGCTGGCCGAGGTGGCGGCTGCGGTGGCCACCGCCGGGGTCGATGCGGTGCTCGTCCAGGACGTGGGGGCGGCCCGCTTGGTCCGCGCCGTCTGCCCCGACCTGCCGCTCCATGCCTCGACCCAGATGACCCTCACCAGCGCCGAGACGTTCGTCCTCGCCGAGGCGCTGGGGATCGAGCGGGTGGTGGTGCCGCGCGAGTTGTCGGTGGCGGAGATCGCCCGGATCCGGGCCCGCTCCTCGGTGCCGCTCGAGGTCTTCGTCCACGGGGCCCTGTGCGTCGCCTACTCCGGTCAGTGCCTCACCAGTGAGTCGCTCGGCGGGCGCAGCGCCAACCGCGGCCAGTGCGCCCAGGCCTGCCGGCTCCCCTACGAGGTGGTGTGCGACGATCGCCCGGTCGATCTGGGCGTGCAGCGCTACCTGCTCTCCCCGCAGGATCTCGCCGCCCACGAGTTGGTGCCGGCGCTGATGGCCGCCGGGGTGGCAGCTCTGAAGATCGAAGGGCGGCTGAAGACGCCGGAATACGTGGCGGCGATCACGCGGCACTACCGGACAGCGATCGACGCCGCGGCGGCGGGACACCCGGCAGCGCTCGATGCCCGGGACCGCGAGGAGATGGAGATGGTGTTCTCCCGCGGGCTCTCCACCGGGTGGCTGGGGGGCACCGACCACAAACGGCTCGTGCCCGCCACCAGCAGCGCCAAGCGCGGGATGCGGATCGGGACCGTGACGGCCGTCCGGCACGGGCGTGTCGAAGTCGAGCTTTCCGGCACCATCCAGCGAGGTGACGGCGTGGCGTTCGGCGGCGTGGCCGACGATCCCGGCACCGGCCCGGGCGGCCCCCAGGGGGGGCGCGTGTACGAGGTGTTCGAGCGTGGTGTGTCGCGGGCGGATCAGGTGACGACCGGCCGGGTCGAATTGGCGTTCGGTCGGGAAGCGATCGACTTCGTGGCGGTGGCGGCCGGGCAGGCGCTGTGGAAGACCGACGATCCGCGGATCACCGCGCGGCTCCGGGCCACGTTCACCGGCCCGCACCCCCGGCGCCGGCGGCCGGTGCGGATGGTGGTGACGGCGGTGGCCGGGAAGCCGCTCGAGGTCGAGGCCACGCTTGCCGGCCCCGGGGAGGAAGTGCGGATCACGGTCGCGTCCTCGGAGCCCCTCGCCGTGGCGACGCGCCATCCGGTCGATGCCGCGCTGCTCCGCGCCCAGTTCGGCCGCCTCGGCGGCACGCCCTTCATCCTCACCGACCTCGAGGCACGCATCGCGGGGGAACCGATGGTGCCGTTGAGCGTGCTCGGGCGCGTCCGGCACACCGTGGTCGAGCGCCTCGGTGAGGCCGCGGTCGCGGTGGCGCCGCGGCCGGTCGATCGCGCCGCGGCCGCGCGCCTCCGGGAAGCTGTGGCGGCCCGGCGCGACGCCGCGACCGTGGCAGCGCCCCCGACCCTCCACCTCCTGTGCCGCTCGGTGGAGCAGGTGGAGGCGGGGCTGGCGCTGGGGGTCCACGATCTGTACGCCGAGTTCGCCGATATCCGCCGGTATGCCGACGCGGTGCGGCTCGCCCACGGCGCCGGCGCGACCCTGTTCACCGCCACGCCGCGGATCCACAAGCCCGACGAGAACGGCATCTTCACCCTCCTCGAGAAGCAGCGGCCCGACGGGATCCTCGCCCGCAACGTCGCCGCCCTCGACCACTTCCACGCCCGCGGTGTGCCCGTGGTCGGCGACTTCTCCCTCAACGTCACCAATGCCCTCACCGCCGACCACTTCCTCGCGGCGGGATGCCGGCGCGTGACCGCCGCCTACGATTGCGACCGCGACCAGCTCCGTACGCTGGCCGGTGCGGTTCCCGTGGCGGCCCTCGAGGTGGTGATCCACCAGCGGATGCCGCTGTTCCACATGGAGCACTGCGTGTTCTGCGCCGTGCTCTCGCCCGGCACCGACAAGACCAACTGCGGCCGGCCGTGCGACGACCATGCCGTGCGGCTCCGCGACCGGATCGGCGTCGAGCATCCTCTCTCCGCCGACGTCGGCTGCCGCAACACGCTCTACAACGCCGTCCCGCAGACCGCCGCCGAGGCGGTGGGCGAGCTGCGGGCGGCGGGCGTGTGCCACCTGCGCGTCGAACTCCTCGGGGAATCGGCCACGGAGGTGGCCACGATCGTCACCGCCTATCGCGACCTCCTCGCGGGCCGGGCGGATGGCCACGCCGTGCGCAGCCGGCTCGGGGCGATGAACCGTGTCGGGGTGACGCGCGGCACGCTGGAGACGCGCCGCGATCCGCTGGCGATCATCTGAGGCGGCGGACGGCCGCCTCCGCGCTCCGAACCCAAACGTGCCGGCGACGGGCGGTCAACCGGGGTGGCGACTCCCGGCCGTGGGGATTCACCAGTAGATGTACTGGAGAAACCGCTCGCGGTCGGGGCGGGGAAGGTCGTCCACACGCCGCACGACGTAGCGGTTCTCCTCGGTGTCGATGAGCATCTTCCCCTCGGCGCCGAACTCGATCGCCTGGCTCTGGGTCCAGCGGGTGGTGAAGCGGCGCCGACCGACGTCGGTGTCGACGTCGAAGTCGAGGTAGCCGTGCCCCAGCTTCACGCCGTGCACCCGGCGGATCTCGCGCACCAGCGAGCGCCGGCGCGCTGCCGCCCGGACCACCGCCCGGTCGTCCTCCGGCCAGGCCGTCAGATCGCGGATCATGCCCAACTCGATTTCGTCGCCGCTCTCGTTCCACCCGCGCACCGAGAGCCAGGCCTCGGGATGGGAGGCGGGGAAGGTGCGGACGATGAACGCCGCCGCGGCGAGGGGCTGCCCGTCCGCGGAGAGGCCGATGCGGTCGTGGTCGCCATGGTGGAAGCGGTGGCGGACGGGATCGAGCCAATGGATGCCGGTGGCCCCCGCGGGTGCGGGAGGGGCCGGTTCCGGGAGCGCGGGTGCAGCCGGCTCCGGGGCGGGATTCCTGTCGCGCTCGGCGAGGAGCGTGTCGACGGTGGGCTGCTTGGTGACAAGCGTCTGGATGCGCACGAGGCGGGCGTAGATGCCGTCGCGGGCGAGCAATTCGGCGTGGGTCCCCTGCTCCACCAGCCGGCCGCGGTCGAAGGCGAGGATCCGATCGGCGTTGCGCAGGGTGGAGAGGCGGTGGGCGATGGCGATCGTCGTCCGCCCGCGCACCAGCACCGCCAGCGCCTCCTGAATCGCCTTCTCCGCCTCGGCGTCGATGTTGCTCGTGGCCTCGTCGAGGACGAGGATCCGCGGATCGTAGAGGAGCGTGCGCGCGATCGAGAGGCGCTGCTTCTCCCCGCCGGAGAGCCCCGCCCCGTGCTCGCCGAGGAGCGTTTCGTAGGCCAGCGGCTGCCGGCAGAGGAAGTCGTGGGCCCCGGCGGCCTTGGCCGCCTCCAGCCCCTGTTCGATCGTCGCCCCGGGCCGGCCGTAGGAAAGGTTCCGCCAGATCGTGCCGCGGAACAGGAACGAATCCTGGAACACGATGCCGAGCCGCTCGCGGAGCTGCTTCGTCGACAGGTTGCGGATGTCGATGCCGTCGATGGCGATCGAACCCTCCTGGACGTCGTAGAACCGCCCCAGCAGGTTGACGAGGGTCGTCTTGCCCGACCCGGAACGGCCGACGATGCCGATCATCTCCCCGGGCGCGACGGCGAAGCTCACGTCGCGGAGCACCGGCTGATTGCGGTCGTAGCCGAAGGTGACGTTGTCGAACGTCAGGGCCCCGCGCGCCTCCGGCCAGGGCGTCGGCGTGGCGGCGTCGGGGATCGTCACCGGTGTGTCGAGCAGTTCGAGCACGCGCTGGCTGCCGGAGAGGAAGCTCGTCAGCCAGGTGGTGAAGTTCGAGAGGGCGCCCAGCGGCGCGTAGAACATCGCCAGGTAGGCGAGGAACGCGATCAGTTGGCCGAGTGACATCCGCCCACCGATCACGTCGAGGCCGCCGACGTACCACACGATGAGGCCGCCGAGGCTGAACACGATCTGCATCGCCGCGGCGTAGGTGGAATTGGTGTGCTCGACCCACAACCGCCAGTTGGAGAGATGGTCGCTCGCCTTCTCGAAGCGGTCGCGCTCGCGCGGCTCCTGGGCGAAGGCCTTGACCACGCGGATCCCCGAGAGCATGCCGGAGAGGGCGGCCATCTGCTTGCTCGACGCGTCCCACAGGCGGTAGTGCCGTGGATAGACGTGCCGCCAGAAGATCCACGAGCCGAGGATCACCAGCGGCACCGGGATGAGGGTGAAGAGGGCGAGCTTGGGGTTGATCCACAGGAGCATCCCCCCGACGCCCACCAACTGCACGATCTGGAGGAGGAACCCGCCGGTGATCTGGTGCATGAGGCCGTGGAGCACCTCGCTGTCGTGGGCCACGCGGCTGATCATCGAGCCCACCTGGTGGCGGTCGTAGTAGGCGATGGCCAGGTTTTGGAGTTTCTCCACCATCTCGCTGCGCAGCGTGCCGGTGAGGCCGGTGCCGATCGCGGTGGCGAGCCGCCCCTTGACGACCCCCACGATCGAGAGGAGCACGCGCGACAAGGCCAGCGCCAGCACCACCACCAACAGCGCCGCGCGGAAGTCGCCCGGTGCCGCCAGGGCTCCGTCGACGGTGCGCGTGGCGTCGCGCCCGGAGAGGACGTCGTCGACCATGTACTGCTGGAGCTTCGGCGGCACCAACTCCGCCACCACCCCCACCAGGGTGAGGAGGCACAGCGCCAGCGCCCCGCGCCCGTGGGGCGCGAGGATACTGCCGACGCGGGTGAGGATCCGCCCCTTCTGCATGCAGCGCGGGCACGACTCCTCGCGCAGGGTGAGCCGCAGATCGCACGACGGGCAGCGCGGTGGGTCGAGCGGACCGTCGAGCACCAGCGGTCCGGCGATCACCGGCGGGGAATCGCCATCGGCGGGGGCTGCTTCACGGGCCTGCTCGAGCACCCGGGACACCTTGTGGAACCGGGTGGCGAGGGCATTGGAGAAACGCACCAGGTCGATCCAGCCGCCGTCGGCCCGCACCTGGAGTGTGCCGCCACCGACGCCGGCGCTGGTGCGCACCTGTTCCACCTCGGGCCAGGGCACGAAGCGCACCAGCCGGGCAGGTTCCGGGGTGACGCCCGTCGCCGGGGCGTCAGCGGGAAAGTCACCGGGCGACTCCGCCACGGGGCGGCCATCGGCCACCACCGAAACATGATCGGGGGTCACCACGAGCCATTCGCGGGCCGGCGTCCCGTCGAGGGACACGTCGGTGTCGACCGCGAGGAGCACCGGCCGGTGGTTGAGACCTGCGGCTTCGAGGCAGCGGCTGACCGCCGTGGGCGTGAAACCCGCAGGTTGAACGGGCGCCGTGCCCGCAGGTTGAACGGGCGCCGTGCCCGCAGGTTGAACGGGCGCCGCGCCCGCTGGTTGAACGGGCAACGCGGATGTAGGCTCTGCCAGGTTCACGGCGGTGCGGATTTCGGCGTCCTTCCCTGACTTCCGGCGGAGTGTGCCCATGGCTTACGCGGCGACTGTGCGGACGGTTCGGTGGTGTGTGGCTGTCGGTCTGGCGATCGTCGCCGGGGCGGCACGCGGCCAGGAAGCGGGCTTCGAGCCCCTCTTCGACGGCAAAAGTCTGGCCGGCTGGAAGGCCAACGAAAACCCCGCCAGTTGGCAGGTGGTCGACGGTCAGATCGTCTGCCACGGACCGCGAAGCCACCTGTTCTACATGGGGCCCGATGCCGCCAAGCCGGCGGAGTTCAAGAACTTCCACTTCAAGGCGGAAGTGATGACCAAGCCGGGGGCCAACTCGGGGATCTACTTCCACACCCGCTACCAGCCCGACGGCTGGCCGGAGAAGGGGCACGAGGCCCAGGTGAACAATTCCCAGAGTGACCCGGTGCGTACCGGCAGCCTCTACAACGTCGTCAAGAACTTCGAGGCCCCGGCCAAGGACGACACCTGGTTCACCGAAGAGGTGATCGTGGAAGGCGACCACATCGTCATCAAGGTGGACGGGAAGACGATCGTCGACTTCGTCGAGAAGACGGCCGAGGTCAAAGACGGCCGCAAGCTGTCCGCCGGCACGTTCGCCCTCCAGGCCCACGACCCGGGTAGCGAAGTCCATTACCGCAACATCCGCGTCAAGCGGCTGCCGTGACATGGGAATCGATCGCCGCGGGTGCGGCGCCCTGCCGCCGGCTCGGCGGCAGGGAGGCGGAAACCAGGGTTGTTCGCCCGCCGGGAAAACCGTACGGTGCCCTGGTGACGATCCTCGCTCCGCGGCGGAGCCGCGCCGGTCGGCGTGACCGGCGGCGCCGGCCGCGCTCCTCCTCCGCGACGGGTGACGCATGGTCGGTTCTTCGCACTCCACGGCTCCGACGGCTTCTGCTCCGGCGGGCATGCGCGGTTCTCTCCCGGCGGGCATCTGCGACGACATCACGCAGTGCATCGGCCGCACCCCTCTGGTGCGGCTCCGGCGGGTGACCGAGGGCTGCGTCGCCACCGTCGTCGGCAAGATCGAGAACATGAACCCGCTGTGGAGTGTCAAGGATCGCATCGCCTGCGCGATGATCGACGCGGCGGAGCGCGAGGGGCGGATCGGCCCCGACACGGTGATCATCGAGCCCACCAGCGGGAACACCGGTATCGGGTTGGCGTACGTGTGTGCCGCCCGGGGCTACAAGCTGCGGGTCATGATGCCGGAGAGCATGAGCCTCGAGCGCCGGCGGATGCTCAAGGCCCTGGGGGCCGAACTGGTGCTCACCCCGGCAGCCGAGGGGATGCCCGGCGCGGTGCGCCATGCCGAGGACGTGGCGCGATCGTCGAGCCACTACTTCATGCCGCAGCAGTTCAAGAATCCGGCCAATCCCGAGATCCACCGGCGCACCACCGCCGAGGAGATCTGGGCCGACACCGCCGGGATGATCGACATTCTCGTCTGCGGCGTGGGCACCGGTGGCACGATCACCGGCTGCGGCGAGGCGCTCAAGGCGAAGAAGCCGGGGCTCAAGGTGGTGGCGGTGGAGCCGGCCAACAGTCCCGTGATCTCGCAGAAAATGGCCGGCGACCCCCTCAAGCCGGGGCGGCACACCATCCAGGGGATCGGCGCCGGGTTCATTCCCGACGTGCTCAACCTCGACATCATCGACGAGGTGGTGAAGGTCGACGACGAGGACGCCAAGGAAACGGCCCGACAGCTCTCGCGCCGCGAAGGGCTGATGTGCGGCATCAGTTGCGGTGCGGCGGCCTGGGCCGCCCTGCAGGTGGCACGGCGCCCGGAGCACGCCGGCAAGATGGTCGTGGTCGTGCTGCCCGATCTCGGCGAGCGCTACCTGTCGATCCCGGGCCTGTTTCCCGAGTGAGCTGCGTCCCCGGGTGCGCCGTGTTGCGGCATGACCCGTGTTCCGGAGCAGGCCCGTGTTCCTGGGCAGGCCAGGGGGCGTCCGGCGGCTTTCTCGCGGGCCGCCACCCGGGGCGTCAGGGCCGGGGGGCGTCACCGAGTTCGAGCTTCAGCCGGCGGGGCATCGCCAGCCGGGCGAACATCCCCACGGCTCCCTTGGGGAGACCGAGGAACTCCAGGTGCTCGAACCATCCCGGCACCTCGGTGCCGAGTTTGCCCACGGCGGTGCCGCGCAGATCGAGCCGGCGCAGCCCCTTGAGCCCCTTGAGTTGGAGCAGTCCGGTGTCGGTGAGCGAGCCGCCGGCGAGGTCGAGTGTGTGGAGATCCTTGAGTGAGTCGGCCCGGAAGCCGACCAGCACCGCGAACGTGTCGTCGGCCTTGGGTCCGTGGAGGGTGATCCGCACCAGCTTGTCGGCGACGTGGCCGAAGTCCTCGCCGAAGCTCTTCCGCAGCCAGTCGGCCTCCTCCATCTCGATCTCGCCGCCGCGCTCGATCGTCTCCGCGGCCACGTCCTGTTGCTGGGAGTAGATCTCGACCTTCGAGGCGAGCCACTCGAGCTTGCCCGCCTTGAACTTCACGAACTCCTTGGCGTCCTCGTAGGCCTTCTGCAGGCGGATGAAGGCTGCCGGATCGCCGCCCCGGTCGGGGTGCGCGGCCATCGCCTTGGCCAGGTAGGCCTGCTTGACGTCCTCCTCGGTCACCGGAGGCAGCAGGCCGAGGACGGAGAGGCACTCGGGGTGATTGGGATCGGCGGGCCGGGTCGGACTCTTTTCGCCGGACATGGCACCACCTGGCGGAATGGGGGGAATGGAGGAGATGACGTCGCGGAGCGTATCGCGCCCGCCCGCCGTCGCCAACGAGCCGTCACCAGGGCAGCCTTCCCGTCGTGTTTCGCCTTGATCGCGTCGCCACCCCGCCCTATCGTCGGCTCCGGTCGAGGGGCCCGCGGCATGCACCGTCGCCCCATCCCGGGGTGGTGGGTGGCAGGAACGCCCGCCCCACCGCAGGCGCGACAGCGCACACGCACGGAATGCCAGGGAGGGCAGCACCATGCAGGGATCGTCGCAGTCGGGTGAGCGCGGCGGGATGCGGTCCGGAGAGCAGCCGATCGGGCGACCGCTGGCCCGGTGGCCCGGTCCCTGGTGGCGGCGGCCGTGGGTCCGGGAAGCCACCGTCGCCGCGGCGGTCGTGGTGGCGGCGCTGGGCTGGCGCTTCGCGGCCAACGGAACCCGGGAGGCTGTGGCCAAGCCACCGCGGGACCCGGCTGCGGCTCCAGTCGCGCCACCGGCCGACGAACTGGTGGCGATGGTCAACGGTGCGGAGATCCGCCGTGGCCAACTCGCCGCCGAGTGCCTCGCCCGGCACGGTCGGTCGGTGCTCGACTCGTTGGTCAACAAGCGGATCATCTCCCAGGCCTGCCGGCAGCGCGGGATCGTCGTCACCGACAAGGATGTCGACGCCGAGATCGACGCCATGACCAAGCGGTTCAACGTGCCGCGCGACAAGTGGATCGAGATGATCGGGCAGGAGCGGGGCATCGTCCCGCGGCAGTACGCCGAGGAGATCGTCTGGCCGATGCTCGCCCTGCGCCGGCTCGCCCAGGGGACGGCCGATCCCTCCGAGGAGGAAATCGCCGACCTGTTCGACAACCAGTTCGGCCCGGCCGTCAAGGCGCGGATCATCGTCACCCGGTCGGGGGGCGAGGCGGAGGCGCTGCGGAAACAGGCCCTGGCGGCACCCGACGAGTTCGGGGCGCTGGCCCGGCAGTATTCGATTGACGTCGGCAGTGCCAGTGCCAACGGTTGGGTGCAGCCGGTGCGCCGGCACACCGGTGAACCCGCCTTCGAGGCCGTGGTGTTCGGGCTCGCCGAAGGGCAGATCTCCCCGGTCGTTCAGGTGGCCGACCAGTTCATCGTCGTCAAATGCGAGGGCCACCTGCCGGCGGCCGAGGTCAAGCTCGCCGACGTCCGCAAGCAACTCGCCGCTGAAATCGCCGAACGGAAGAGCCGTGAGACCGCGACGACGTTGTTCCGCTCGCTCCGCGAAGGCGCACGGGTCACCGACGGTCTGGCGGATCCCCGCGCGGCGGCCGGGGCGGCGGCCGTGGTCAACGACGAGGTCGTCTCCCTCGATGAACTGCGGAGCGCGTGCATCGATCGGCACGGCGCGGATGTCCTCGAGATCCTCGTCTCACGGACCCTCATCAAACAGGCCCTCGACCGCGAGCGGATCAGCATCACCCAGGCCGACGTCGATGCCGAGGTTGCGCGGGCGGCGGAGGCGCTCGGATTCCGCGGGGCCGACGGCCGGCCCGACGTCCAGGGGTGGTTGGAGCGGGTGACGCGCGAAGAGCGGGTGCCGATGCAGCACTACATCGAGGATGTCGTCCAGCCGACGGTCGCCCTCAAAAAGCTCGTCGGCACGGTGCCGGTGACGCGCGAGGATCTCGACAAGGCGTTCCAGGCCACTTTCGGTCCCCGGGCCCGCTGCCGGATGATCGTCCTCGACAGCCAGCGACGGGCCCAGGAGGTGTGGCAGCTCGCCCGGCAGCAGCCCACGGCGGAGCGGATCGGCGACCTCGCCGAGCGGTACTCCGTCGACCCCACCACCCGCGGGCTCCGGGGCGAGGTGCCGCCGCTGCAGCGCTACGGTGGCCAGCCGGCGCTGGAGCGAGAGGCGTTCGCCCTCCAGGCGGGCGAACTGTCGGGTGTGATCCAGATCGCCGACCGGTTCCTCGTCCTCTTCTGCGAGGGCTACACGGAGCCCGCCCCGGTGCGTTTCGAGGAGGTTCGCGACGAGCTCTACGACGACATCCTGGAGAAGAAGCAGCGGATCGAGATGGCACGGGCGTTCAGCCACCTCCGCGAGGCGGCCGCCATCGACAACCATCTCGCCGGCACCAGTCAGTCGCCGGTGCGTGCTCCAGCCGGCCCCGTGGCCGGCGTCGGCCTGCCCGAGGTGCCGGGCGTCCTTCCCGCCGAACCGAACGCCGCCCGGATGGGCAGCCGGCGGGGGGCGGCGGCGACCGATTCGGGGGTCGTGCCGGCCTCCCTCGAGGCGCCCGGCGGCGGCCGGTGACGCGGGTGCGGTGGGGGTGAGGGCCCTGTGGCTGTAGAATCGGCACCCGCCGAGGAACACCGCACATGACCACTCCCGTTGACCACTGCCCAGGCCTCGATCCCGCCGACGCCGCCGACCGCACCAGTGCCACGGCGGACGGGCCGACCGATCTGTCGGGTGAGCGACTGCCCGACGCACCGCTGCAGTTCCGCGTCGCCGACCGGGTGGCCACGCTGCCCCCCTACCTGTTCGCGCGGATCAACCAGCTCACCTACCAGCGGCGGCGGGCCGGGCACGACATCATCGACATGAGCATGGGGAATCCTTCCGATGCCCCGTCGCAGGCGGTCATCGACAAGCTGGCGGAAGCGGCCAACGATCCGCGGAACCACGGCTACGCCCCGCCCCTGGGGATCATGAGTCTGCGCCGCGAGGTGGCGTCGCGGTACCTGAAGAAGTGGGGCGTCCGGCTCGATCCCGAGTCGCAGGTCATCTGCACGCTCGGGTCGAAGGAAGGCTTCGGGCACCTCTGCCTGGCGACGATCGGCCCGGGCGACGGTGTGGTGGTGCCGGCGCCGTCCTACCCCGCGCATGTCTATGGCGTGGCTCTCGCCGGGGGGACGGCCCATCTCATCGACACGACCGACCCTGCGCGCTATCTCTCCGAGATCGCCCGCATCGGGGAAACGAAGCGGCCCAAGATGGTGATCGTCAATTTTCCCCACAACCCAACGGCGACCGTCGTCGGCCCCGATTTCTATCGCGACGTGGTCCGGCTGGCGCTGCGGTACGGTTTCATGGTGGTGTCGGACCTCGCCTACGCCGACGTGACCTACGACGGCTACAGCACGCCGAGCATCCTCTCGGTCGAAGGTGGCGACCGGGTGGCGGTCGAGTTCACCACGATGAGCAAGGGGTTCAACATGGCCGGGTGGCGGGTCGGCTTCTGTGCCGGCAACCGCGACATCGTCAAGGCCCTCGGCACGATCAAGACCTATTACGACTATGGCATGTACCGCCCGATCCAGATCGCCGCGATCGTCGCCCTCCGGCACGGCGAGGCGGACGTCGAGTCGCAGGCGAAGATCTACGAGCGGAGGCGAGACGTGCTCTGCGAAGGGCTGGCCCGTGTCGGCTGGCCGGTGGCCGTACCGAAGGCGTCGATGTTCGTCTGGGCGCGGATGCCGGAGCCGCTCGTGGGCCGGATGTCGAGCATGGACTTCGCCACCAAGTTGCTCGAGGAGGCCGACGTCGCGGTCAGCCCCGGTGCCGGGTTCGGGACGGCCGGTGAGGGCCACGTGCGGATGGCCCTCATCGAGAACGAGAGTCGCCTGCGCCAGGCGGTGCGGCAGATCGGCCGCTCGCTGGCGGGCGACCTACGGCCGTCGCTGACGAGTTGAGCGACGGCGTGAGGTCGCGTGACCGGTGCTGCCGCGCACCGGTCACGCGCCACGTTCATTCCAGTTCCGGGAGGACCGCCTCGGCGGCGGCCGCTTCGCGGAGCTTTTCCAGCGCCTTGGCTTCGATCTGCCGGACGCGCTCCTTGGTCACCCCCAGCGCCGTGCCCACCTCCTTGAGGGTCTGGGGCTCGTGCTGGTGGTCGAGCCCGTAGCGCCGGATGATGATCGTCTGCTCACGCGAATCGAGTCGATCGAGGAACCGCCCCACCTGCCGGAGGCGGTCGCTCTCCACCATCCGGGTCTGGTGCTCGTCCGACCGGTTGTCGGTGGCGGTTTGCAGCATCTCCATGTCGGCGGCCCGGAACCGTTCGCGCCGGCGGTGCTCGTCGGGGATGGTGCGCGCGTAGTTCTTCATGATCGCCCACGAGGCATAGGTGCTGAACTTGTTGCCTCGGGCGTAGTCGAACTTCTCCACGGCACGGATCAACGACATGTTGCCGTCGCTGACGAGATCGAAGAAGCCGTCGCCCGCCGACACACGGCGCTTGGCGATCGAGACCACGAGCCTCAGGTTCGAGCGCACGAGACGGTTCTTGATGGCGACGATGTCATCGTACAGGCGCTCGATTTGGTCCATCAGCCGACCGCTCGGCCGCTGGGGATCGAGTTGCTTCCGCAGTTCGGAGGCCTTGTACTTCAGGTAGTTGAAGCGGCGGAAGAGCCACACCTCCTGCTCGCGGGTCAGCAGCGGCACCTCGTAGAGGCTCGCCAGGTAGGCCGGCAGCCCGGACGGTCGTCGGACTTTGCGCGCGGCCTCGTCGGTTCCCGGATAGGGCTGGTCGACCACCTCCTCGGCGCTGCGGCGTGCGAAGAGCGCGTTGGGGATGTAGTCGAGCGGGAGCTTCATCACATGCTCCACCCGCTGGGCGAGGATCACGCGGTAGATGCTCGCGCGGCTCCGGCCGTACCGGCGGGCGATCGAGTCCACCGACTCGCCACGGACGAAAAGCTGGTGGATGCGTTCGCACGTCTCGGGCCGCAGCGTGCTGCCCACCGCCGGAAACACCTCCGCGCCCGGGTGCTCCTGGTCGTACTGCTTGATCGTGTAGCGGATCGTCTCGACGCTGCGGTTGAGCCGGCGGGCGATACGGCGGTGGATGTCGGCCGGGCAGGCGCCGAGCGTGGCCAGCCGCCGGGCCCAAGCGATGATCCGGTCGTGCTCGTCGGTCGTGAGCTGGCTGAACCGGCTTCCCCGTTCGACGCGCAGCGGATTGCTGGCGACGAATCGCTCCACCGTAGCTGGGAGAAAACCCACCCTCCGGCGCCCGCCGACGTCGCGGGTCTCCGGCACCAGGCCATGGCACCGCCAGCGCGAGATCGTCTTGGTCGAGACGTTGAACTTCCGGGCGAGATCCTCGATGGAGAGGAGACCGTCCGGGCCGAGAGGCAAGTCCCCAATCTCGCCACGGGCATCACCCGCCGACGCCAAGGCCGCCGACGCCAAGGCAACCGTCGGAGCGCGAAGCGACAACGCCACCGTCGGAGCACGGAGCGACAAGGCCACCGTCGGGGCACGGAGCACTGTGGGATCGAGAACGTGGTCGACGGTCTCGATCGAGAATCCTCCAGGGAAGTCGTCGGTCCGAGCGCTGAAACCGGGTGCAGGAGCCACGCCACCGCGTGTGGCGAATCCGCCCGACGCATCATTTTCGCCGCTGAAAACAGGACTGTTCACGATGGAACGCATGAGTTTCCTCCTGGTCCGGCTATCCATCGCCGGGAAAGATGAGGCCGATGACGCCCCTGCACGCCACCGACCACGGTCAAACGGAGAAACCGTCACAAACAACCGACGCTCGGAAGAACCGAGAATTCACGGGACGTCTTCCCTGACACCCGCCTGCCCCTCACGGATCGCTCGATTTATACGCTGCTCCGCCGAAAAGGTTTCACCGGGCGGAAGGGAAACTTGACGTTTTCCCGAGGTTCTCTTTCCGGGCCTCTGATCGGCGCTGCAGAATGTGCTGGAAACAGTTGATATCAATGGGTTTCCGATCTGTGTCCCAGGGTGCTCGGCAAGGCCGTCCGAGAGCCTGACGATCAAAGAGTCCGTTCACTCTGGGGGGCTTGGGATGAGGACAGTTGGTATCCGCTCCCTGAGGAGGTCCGACACCAACGTCCGTTGGCCCTTCGGAAAATCCTCCCTGAGAGTGGTTGGATACACCCGGTTGTTCGCCCGCCGAATCCGCATGGTTTTGCATCTCGGGCTCGAATGGAGCAGCTTTTCCGAAGCAGATCGGTCGTCGATGGCGGGGGTGGCGGATGGTGGCTTGACGGAGCGTTGAACCTGTGGGATTCTCCGGGCTTGCCAAAATCGTGTGGCTCGCGCGCCCAAGAGGGGGATTTTCCCATGCTTTCGGGTTGTGCTTGCGGGCGATCGGGCTCAGGGTGGATCGCGCGCCGGGTTGCGGTGTGCAGTGTTTCGTGCCTTGGCCCGAGCGGCGGTCTTCGATCCTTGCAATGGTCGTGTGGGACCGCGCGATGGTCGTGTGGGATGGTCGGGATTCCCCACCGATTTGGTTCGGGCCGGAGTCTGGGTTCGGGCGGCGGAGGCGGAAGCCATCGAGAAGCAGCACCGCATCAATGAGCAGATCCGGATCTCCCCGATCCGGGTGATCTCGGCCGAGGGAGCCCAGCTGGGCATCATCCCCACCGAGGAGGCGCTCGCTCGGGCCCGGGAAGCTGGTCTCGACCTAGTCGAGGTCGCTCCCAATGAGAAGCCACCCGTCTGCCGAATCATGGATTTCGGCAAGTTCAAGTACCAGCAGAAAAAGAAACAGCACAAGACACACGTTCATCACACCAAAATCAAGGAAATCCGTCTGCGGCCGAAGACCGGCGACCACGACATCGAGTTCAAGGTCAACCAGGCCCGGGGCTTCCTCCAGCACAAGGACAAGGTGATCGTTTCGGTGGTGTTCCGTGGCCGCGAGTTGGCCCACATCGACGAGGGGCAGCGGGTGATGCGGAACATCCTCGAGCAACTCGATCCGGTCGGGAAAGTCGAATCCCCGCCCCAACAGATGGGCCGGCGGTTGGTTTGCACGGTGACGCCCCGGTGATGCCATGCCCGGGAAGTGGTCCCGTCGGATGAAGAGAGACTCCTTCGAACACCCCTGATGGCTGGCCTGCCGGCGAGCCGATCCAAACTTTTGCCCACGGAGCCTGACGCCATGCCCAAACAGAAGACCCACAAAGGAGTGCGGAAGCGCTTCCGTCTCACGGCCACCGGCAAGGTGAAGCACCGCCGGGCGGGCACCAGCCATCTCCAGGTCCGTCTCACGGCCAAGCGGCGCCGCAACCTCCGCGGGACCGGTGTCCTCGCGTCGGTCGACACCCCGAAGATCGTGGCTGCCCTCGGCAAGTACAGCTACTGAACCGTTTCCCGCGGTTCGGTCCTGGCAGCCGAACCGCCGCCCGTCCACCGCCACCGTCCCCCCTCGAACTGCCCC
Source organism: Planctomycetia bacterium (assembly GCA_009924545.1). Classification (GTDB taxonomy): domain Bacteria; phylum Planctomycetota; class Planctomycetia; order Pirellulales; family UBA1268; genus F1-20-MAGs016. Next base: position 27,464 of record RFRL01000024.1, read on the forward strand.
GGGATCAATTCCCCGGGGAACCCTGGAACATCGAGTCATGCGTACCAAAAGCGTGGTGCCCCGTCTGCGGGCCAAGAAGCGGCTGTTCAAGCGCGTCAAGGGCTCGGTGGGTGGTCGACGCCGTCTGCTCCGCACGGCCAAGGAATCGATCATCCGCGCAGGGGTGTTCGCCCGCCGGGACCGCCGTCGCCGGAAGCGAGATTTCCGCCGCCTGTGGATCGTGCGGATCAACGCCGCCGTCCGGCAGCGCGGTTTGCGGTACAGCCAGTTCATCGCCGGACTGGAGAAGTGCGGCTGCGAACTCGATCGGCGGACCCTGGCCGAGATGGCGGTTCTCGATCCCACCGGTTTCGACGCCGTGGTCGAGCAGGTGCGCTCGGCACTGAGTCTTCCGGCCCCCGCCGGCGCCGCCTGAGACACGCCCTCGCGTTGGAGGATGCACTGACGCGTGGATGCCGTGCCGCTGGACGAGTTCGTGGCCGAGATCGCCCGGTGCCGCACCGATGCCGAGGCGCTGCTGGCGGAAGCGCTCGATGCGGCTGCCGTCGAGCGGGCGCGGGTCGAGTTCCTCGGCGCCCGGAGCGGTCGGCTGAAGGGGATCCAAAAAGGGCTGGGGGGCATCGAGCCGTCGGCACGGCGCGATGCCGGGCGGCACTTCAACGAATTCAAGGATTGGCTCACCGCCGCCATCGCGGGCGCCCAGGATCGCCTCGCGGCCGCACCCGCGGCTGTGGGCGACGCGATCGACGTCACCCTGCCGGGATTCCCCGTCGTGGTGGGGCACCTCCATCCCATCACGCAGACGATCCGCCAAGTCCAGGAGATCATGTCGCGGCTCGGCTTCGAGAGCGTGGACGGCCCCGAGGTGGAGGACCAGTGGCACAACTTCGATGCCCTGGCGATCAGCCCGGAGCACCCGGCCCGCGATCCCCTCGACAACTTTTTCCTGCAGGTGGCCCGCGGGTCCGACCCCCTCCTCCTCCGTTCGCAGACCAGCACGGTGCAGATCCGGGTGATGGAACGGCGCCGGCCGCCACTCCGGATCGTGTCGCTGGGCCGTGTCTACCGCCCCGACACCGCCGATGCCACCCACTACCCGATGTTCCACCAGGTCGAGGGCCTGCTTGTCGAACCCGGTACTACGATGGCCCACCTGAAGACGACGCTCCGCCTCCTCGCGTCGAGCTTCCTCGGCGAGGGGGTGCGGGTCCGTTTCCGTCCGTCGTTCTTTCCGTTCACCGAGCCGAGCGTCGAGGTCG
>RFRL01000231.1 GCA_009924545.1 Planctomycetia bacterium
CCCCGCCTCCACCCCCCCGGCGAGGTCCCGCACGAGGATCGCCGTCACGACCGAGGAGAGCGCGATCAGGCTCCCGGCCGCGAGATCGATGCCGCCTGTGAGGATCACCAGCGTCATCCCCACGGCGAGGATCGCGATCACCGCGATCTGGTTGGCGATGTTGAGGAGGTTCTCCGGCTTGAGGAAGTTGGGCCAGGCATAGCTCCGTGGTGCCACCGCCACCGGGAGCCCGAGCGCGGGGAAATCGGCCGGCAGGTCGGCGAACACCGCCCAGCCGGCGCTGGCGGCGCTGGTTGCGATGGCGGCGAGCGGCTGCCCGGCCCCGTTGGCGGCGGCGAGTGCCCGGCGCGCGTCGCGTGGCTCACCCTGCACCACGTCGACCACGGTGGCGCCACCGTCGCGGAGCAGGGCCGCGAGGGCCGTGGCATAGGCGACGTCGTCAGTCTGGTTCCGCACCGCCACGAGCACGCGCGGTGCCGGCCCGCAGGCGGCGCGGATGTCGGCGGCCACGCCCGGGGCGGCGGCGACACCGGTCGGCTGCTGCGTGCTCCAGGTCAGCGCGCTGAACAGGAGGCACAGCGCCACAAGCACCCACGCCATGCCGAGATCGCGGAGAGCCCCCCACCGCCGCCCGCGCGGCCGGCGCCCCGCCGCCACATCCGCTCTGCCCGCCATGTTCCCCGGCGTGTCGGCACTCATGCGACGGCCAGCTCCATGATCGACTCCTGCGTGGCGGAGGCGACGTCGTCGATCCGGCCGCTGATCCGCCCCTCGTGCATGACGAGGATCCGGTCGGCCATCCCCAGCACTTCGGGAAGGTCGGAGCTGACCATCACCACGACCTTGCCCGCGGCGGTCAGGTCGTTGATGAGTCGGTAGATCTCCACTTTCGCACCGACGTCGACGCCCCTGGTGGGCTCGTCGAAGAGGAGGACCTCGCAGCGGCGCTCGAGCCACTTGCCGAGGACCACCTTCTGCTGGTTGCCGCCGGAGAGCCCGCGCACCGCCGTCTCCTGCCGCGGGGTCTTGATGCGCAGGCCGGCGATGGCGGCCGCGCAGGCCGCCCGCTCCTCGGCCCGGCGCACGACGCCCCACCGCGAGAACCGCGCCAGGCTCGGGAGCGCGAAGTTGTCGCGCACCGAGAGTCCGAGGACGAGTCCCTGGAGTTTGCGATCCTCCGGCAGCAGGCCGATCCCGGCGGCGCTCGCCGCGCGTGGCGAGCGCGGGTCGACACGGCGCCCGTCGAGCCGGATCGCCCCGGCATCCTTCCGGTCGGCGCCGAAGAGGAGCCGCAGGACCTCCGTGCGCCCCGAGCCGACGAGCCCGGTGAGCGCGAGGACCTCGCCGGCGCGGGCCGTGAACGACACGCCGCGCACGGCCGTGCCGCGGGCGAGATCCTCGACGACGAGGCGGACCGCGCCGGGCGTGGTGCCGCGCCGGGGGAACTCCTCGACCAGGTCGCGGCCGACCATCATCCGGATGAGGTCGGCGCGGCCCACCGCCGCCACCGGCGCGCCGCCGACGTTGCGGCCGTCGCGCAGCACCGCCACCCGGTCGCAGACGGCGGCGATCTCCTCGAGGCGGTGGCTCACGTAGACGATGCCCGTGCCGCCGCGGCGCAGCTCCCGGATCAGGCCGTGCAGCGCTGCCACTTCGGCGCTGGTCAGCGCCGCACTGGGCTCGTCCATGACGAGGATCCGGGCACCGGAAGCGAGCGCCTTGGCGATCTCGACGAGTTGCTGGCGGGCCACCGACAACTCCCGGCAGGGGGCGTCGGGTGCGAAGTCGGCACCGAGCCGGCGGAGCAGCTCGCCGGCGCGACGGCGCTGCTCCGCCTGGTCGATCCACCCCAGCCCGGCCCCCCCACGGGCGATCTCCCGGCCGAGGAAGATGTTGTCGGCGGCGCCGAGGGCGGGCACGAGGTTGAACTCCTGGTGGATCACGGCGATGCCGGCGCGGAGGGCCTCGGTGGGGGAGCGGATCGCCCGCTCGATCCCGTCGATGAGGATCCTGCCGGCATCGGGGCGCACCGCGCCCCCGAGGATCTTCATGAGCGTGCTCTTCCCCGCACCGTTTTCGCCGAGGAGGGCGAGGACCTCCCCTCGGGCCAGTTCCAGGCCGACCCCGGCGAGCGCCTGCACGCCGGGATAGGCTTTGGCGATCCCTTCCATCCAGAGCAGCGGTGCGGTCATCGGTCGATTCCCCGTCCCATTTCGGCCCAGCCGCAGCGAACTCTCGGATGTCGAGGGAATGGCGACGGAGATCGCGGCCCGGGGCAACCCGTCCGGTTCAGGAGCAACGTTTTCGGTAAAACGGCGGCAAGCGAAACAGAAAGTAGAGCCGGAAGCCGAGGGGCCGGGAACTGAGGGGATCGCGGTCTCCGGGAGGGCGCCCGGGGCCAGGGAGGAGCCATCCCGCGGCCGGAACCGGGTTGGGCTTGGGTTCACGCGTTTTTCGGGTACGCTATGGGGTTCCTGTCGGTTACCCCTTGTCGGAGGTTCATGCCGTGGCGGTGGCGATTCGGATGAAGCGGATGGGTCGGAAGCACAGGTCGTTCTTCAGGATCTGCGCCACCGATCGGCGTAGCCCGCGGGATGGACGCGTGATCGAGGAACTGGGCAGCTACGACCCCAGCATCCCCGAGACCGACGCCCGCTGCCTGATCAACGGCCCGCGGGTCGAATACTGGCTCTCGGTGGGCGCCCAGCCGAGCGACGCCGTCCGGGTGCTCCTCAAGAAGTACGGCCCCAACGGGACCCATCTCAAGCAGATGGAGTTGGCCAGGGCGCGGTTGTCGCTGCCCAAGGTCCTGCCCGACGTGGGGGCGCCGGCGTTCGTGCCCGAGACGAAGTCGCCTGCGGCAGCCGCGGCGCCCGCTCCGGCGGCCGCCGGTGAAGCGTCGGTCGAGCCCACCGCCAGTGAGGCTTCTCCGGGCTGAGGGCCCGTCCCGGGGAGCAGCCCGGGAGGGTTTCGTGGGGCATGCCATGCGGTTTGACATTCTCACCCTTTTTCCGGACTTGTTCACCGGCTTCCTCTCCGGCAGCCTGCTGGGGACGGCTCGGGCCAGTGGCCTGATCGACGTCGCGGTGACCGACATCCGCGACCACGCCGCGGGGGTCCACCGTCAGGTAGACGACCGCCCCTTCGGTGGCGGCCCCGGCATGCTCCTCATGCCCGGTCCGGTGGTGGATTGCGTTGAAGCGGTGTTGCCGCGGCACCCCACCCCCGGCCACGTCGTGCTCCTCACCCCGGGCGGCCGCCGGCTCGACCAGCCACTGGTGGAATCGTTGGCAGCGCGCGGGCGGATCGTGCTGGTCTGTGGCCGCTACGAAGGCTTCGACGCCCGTATCGCCCCGGCCCTCGCCGCCAACGGTATTTCGGCGGAGGAGATTTCCATCGGCGACTACGTCCTTTCCGGGGGCGAGGTGGCCGCGATGGTGATCATCGACGGCATCTCCCGGCTCGTTCCCGGTGTCATCGGCGACGCCGAAAGCGCGCGGCAGGATTCGTTCTCCGGCTCCGATCGGCTGGTGGAGGGCCCGCAATACACCCGGCCGCGAGAATACCGTGGCCTGCAGGTTCCCGATGTCCTCCTCAGTGGCGATCACGCCCGCATCGCCTCGTGGCGACACCAGCAGGCGGTGGCGGCGACGCGGTTGCGCCGGGAAAACGGGGGTCGCCCGGAGAGCAACCGCCTGGAGAACGCCCGCCGCGTCGATGCCTGACCGGCTTCACGACGCACCCGACTGCATGGACCCAGACTGGATCGACCGCCTGGGGCGATGGAATCGATGGACCACTTCGGTCGATGGAATCATCGAGCCACACGCGCCGAGCCGGAATTGCCATGTGAATGACCGCGGAAGCACCACCTGAATCCCACTTCCCGCCCCGGCGGCACCACCGCGGCCACCCGGCCGCCCACATGTCGCATCGTCTGTCACCCCTTGCCAGGAAAGCCCTCCCGTGAGCCAGCAGATTCTCGCCAAGGTCGAGGCCTCGAGCCTCAAGTCCGATGTCCCGCAGTTCGCCATCGGCGACACGGTCGACGTCCACACCCGGATCCTCGAGGGTGAGAAGGAGCGGGTCCAGATCTTCAACGGCGTCGTCATCGCCCGCGCCGGGTCGGGGAGCCGCGAGACGTTCACCGTGCGCCGGATCGTGGCCGGGGAGGGGGTGGAGCGGAAATTCCCCCTCCACTCCCCCAAGATCGCCAAGGTGGAGGTGAAGCGGTCGGGAGTGTCACGTCGGGCGAAGCTCTACTACCTGCGCGACCGTGTCGGCAAGGCGGTGCGCCTCCGGGAAAAGCGCGACGAACAGGCAGCCGCGGCGCCGCGGAAGTCGCGGACCCCCGACGCCTGACCGGCGGCTCGCTTCCCCGCCCTGCCCCCCGGGGCGTGGGACGGTCGTATCGACACGCCGGGGAGGTGCGGCCATGTCCGACGACAGGGACACGCTGGGACGAGACAAGCAGTGGCGGGACGCGCTGGGGCGGTCGGGGGAGGCGGAGGCGGCAGCCTCGGCTACCGGATCATCGCCCGCCGGGAGCGCGTGCTCCGCGGCGACATCGACCTCATCGCCCTCGACGGCCGGACCGTTGTGTTCGTCGAGGTCCGGGCCCGCAGCGACCTCCTCCACGGTCACCCTGCCGAGTCGGTCGACGCGCGGAAACAGCGGCGGATCGCCGAACTGGCCACGGCCTACATCCGCCGCCACCACCTCGAGGATTGCCACGTCCGGATCGACGTGGTCACGGTCCTCTTCGATCCTGCCGGCAGCCCGCCACGCGTCGAGCACTTTCCCGACGCCTTCGAGAGCCCGCTGTGAGCGGGGCGAGGGGGGCGACCGGCGCGACTCCCGCCCGGTCCCGCACCACTGGCCTTCCGCCGCGGTTCACAGCGCCGGCAGTTCGAACCCCGGCCGCCGCTCCCGGACGAGCAGGGCATCGGCCGCGACGTCATCCACGAAGCGCTCCGCCATCGGGTCCCAGCGGAGCGGCCGCCCCAGCGCCCGGGCGATGTTGGCCAGATGGCACACGGTCACCGAGCGGTGGCCGATCTCCACGTCGGCGAGCGGCGTGCCGCGCGAGCGGATGCAATCGAGCCAGTTCTGCAGGTGGTGGCGGGCCTGCCACAAGGCGAGGGCGTCGGACCACTTCCGCTCCTCCTCGGCGACGTCGACCGCCTCGAGGATCCGCGCGGCGATCTCCGGCGGGTTGCTCGTCACCTTGTTGCGGTTGATCTCCAGTTTGCCGCGCTCGCCGATGAACACCGCGCCCCCCATCGGGCCCTTGTCGAGGACGAAGTTCACCTCGAGGCCGTCGGCATAGGTCATCGCCACCGGTGCGTCGGCACCGCTGGCCAGCGGCCGCACCCCCACCGGACCGGTGGTGTCTCGCCCCAGCGCCCACTGGATCTGGTCGACGCCATGGGCGCCCCAGTTGGTCATCTCGCCGCCGGCGAAATCGCGCCACGCCATCCAGCCCATCCATTCCGGGGCGAAGGGGCGCTCGGCCGCCTGGTTCAGCCAGGCGTTCCAGTCGAGGCCGGTGGGGACCGGACCCGCGGCAGGACGGGGGTCGGGTGCGGGCTTGGCGTTGCCGTAGTTCACTGCGCGCACTTCGAGGAGCCGGCCGAGGCCGCCGTCCCGCACGAACGCGCAGGCCAGGCGGTTGATTTCCATCGAGCGCTGCTGGGTGCCGACCTGGACGACGCGGGCGTGCTTCCGGGCGGCCTGCACCAGCGCCCGCCCCTCGTGCACGTAGAGCGACAGCGGCTTCTCGGCATAGACGTCCTTGCCCGCCATGCAGGCGTGGATGCAGGGAAGGATCCGCTGGAACTCCCCGGTGCCGACGATCACGGCGTCGATGTCGGAGCGGTCGAGGACACGCCGGTAATCGACATACACCGGCCACGTGCCCCCCTTCGTCTCGCGGAACGCCCAGGCGCGGGGCACGTTGACGTCGCACAGGGCGACGATCGTCGCCC
>RFRL01000232.1 GCA_009924545.1 Planctomycetia bacterium
CGCCAGGGGGTGGACCTGCTCGACGGCCCGCTCGCCGAGGATCGCTACGCGCACCACCTCGCCAGCGCCGACGTCGCGTTGCTGCCCTACGACCAGGGCCGCTACCGGACGCGGCTCTCGGCGATCCTCCTGGAGACGATGGCCGCGGGCGGCGTGCCGATCGTCAGCGGCGGCGGATGGATGGCCCGTCAACTCGAGGAACTGCTGCGCCAGCACGTGGAGCGCGTGGTGGCCGCCAGTGCCGGCGCGGAGCCGGTGCCGCTGGCGGCGCTCGCCGCCCCGACGATCGGCCGCGCGGGCCTTCCCGTGGCCATCACGCTGCCGGTGCGCACGGTTGCGGTGCTCGTCGACATCGACTGGCCGATCGCTGGCGACGCCGCCCTCGCCGAGCCACCGCTGCGGGTGTCATTCGCGGAGGCGGAGCAGGCGTTCGCCACCGTCGTCACCGCCCCCACCACGACAGGTCCGAGCCGGACCCTCTTTCCCTGCCCACCGGCGGCCACCTCCCGGCCGGCCCGCCTCCTGCTCCGACCGGCGGTCGGCGCCGATCGCGTGGCGCTCGACCGGGTGTGCGTGCGCGTGCTGACGGGGGCGGAGGCGCCACCGGCCGGTGCCGGTGGCGTGGTCATCGACACGGCCACCGACCTCCCCGCCGCCATCGCCGAGGTGGTGCGGCATGCCACCCACTACCTGCGCACGGCCCGCACCGGCGCCGAGATCGTGCGCCGGTTCCACTCCCCGGCGGCGGTCGTCACCCGACTCACTCCATGACCCCGCCCGCATCGCGATCCGACCGCTGCGACATCTCCCTGGTGGTCAACACCCACCAGCGGCCGCGCCACCTGGCGCTGGTGCTCGAATCGATCGCCGCCCAGGAAGGGGTGGCAGGACGGTTCGACGTCGTGGTCAGCGACGACGGTTCGACCGACGACACGGCGGCGGTGGTGGCCGCGTTCGCCACGCGCGTGCCCTTCCCGGTGCGCTTCACCACCAGCCCGCGCGACGGGTTCCGGCTGGCGCGGGTCCGCAATCGGGGGGCCGCCCTCGCCGGCGGCGACAGCCTGCTGTTCCTCGACGGCGACTGCATCCTCCCCCCCGACCACGTCGCCGCCTACCTCGAGCGGCGCCGGCCGGGTCGGGCGCTGCTGGGATACTGCGCCCGGCTCCCCGAGACCGCGAGCCACGATCTCCTCCCCGGCGCCGTCGACTGGGGCGTGGTGCAGCGGCGCATCCCGGCGGCCGAACGGCAGGCGTTGGCGCGCCGCTGTCGCAAGGCCCGTTGGCATACCTGGCTCCGCCACCCCGACAAGCCTCGCCTCGCGGGGGGCAACTTCCTCGTGTGGCGCGACGACTTCCGCGCCGTCAACGGCTTCGACGAACGGTTCCGGGGCTGGGGCCAGGAGGACGATGACCTCGGCCTCCGGCTCCGCGCCGCCGGCGTGCGCCTGGAAACGATCCTCGACCGCACCTTCTCCTGCCACGTCTGGCACCCCACCGACCCCACCGCCGGCAGTCGCTGGTGCGACGGCCCCAACGTGGCCTACTTCCTCCGCCGCGGTCGGCTCACCACGTGTCGCCACGGGCTCGTCGAGCGACCGGCCGGTGCCATCCGCTGGGGGTTGCCACCCGATCTGGAGGCCACACCGGTGGGCCGCGCCGTGGCGACCGCGCTCGCCGGTGCACCGTGCGCGGATGAGGATCAACCCTGCGAAATCGAGATCATGGTCGAGACGGTGGCAAGCGCGCTCCGCAGAGCCCGTTTCCGGCGTCGCGCCGAATGCCGCTTGCTGCTCGTGCCCGCTGCGGCACCCTCGGCGGAACAGGCGGCCCACGAACAGGCGGCCCAGCACAGGGGATCACAGAAAAAAGCCACACCGCGAGGAAGCCACCGGCTCCGCCGGCAGGCGGATCGGATCGTGCCGGTCGATCCCGAAGGTGTGGCCGCCGTGCTCGCCGACATCGGCTGAACGCCGAAGGTGTGCGCGGTCCGCCGGGACCGGGGTTCGCTCCGCGCCACCCAGCTCGCCGCGAGCCACCCCGCGGGAAGTCACTCCCTCCCCTCCCGGTCACTTCTTCTTCTCGTTGTGGACGGTGTGCTTGCGCAGCCGGGGCGAATACTTCTTCACCTTCAGCTTTTCACCACCCGTCTTCTTGCGCAACGTGTAGTTGTGATCCCCGGTCTCCCCGCAGACCAGATGCACCACTTCGAGTTTTTTCTTGCCCTTGGCCATCGCCGACCTCCACCCGTCACCGCGGTTGAGCGGAAAACCCAGAGGGTAACGCCAACCCCGCGGCCCCGCCAGTCGGGCCGCGTGCCCCCCGGCCGTGAGCAGCGAACCGACGGTTTTGCGGCCCCGGCGACGGCCACTATGATGCGAGCAGGGCGGCGGTGCGGCACGGGTTGCAGTTCAGACTCGGGTGGACAACGGGGGCGGCGGGCCACCGGATGGCCGACGCGTCGCTGCCGGGGGGCCCATTTCCAACGGGGATGGTCATGGCAGGGCACACGCATTCGTCACCCAACGCTGGCACGTCCACGACCACGCCCTCCGGAGCCCGTCGGGCGGCGGGTGTTTCCGCCCTCGCCGGACTGCTCCAGCAGGCGCCCGCCTGGGCCGTGTCGATGCTGGTGCACGTGATCATCCTCCTGGCGATGGCCCTCATCGTCTCGGCGCCGCCGCAGCAGGACCTGCGCCCCAAGATGATCGTCTCCGACCTCCCCGAGACGATGGAAGAGATCTCCGAGTTCTCCGAGCAATTGCCCGACCAGCAACTGCCCACCGAGAAAGTGGTGGAGACGGTGGTCGTGCCCGACGCCGCGGTGGAGAACGTCCAGGTGGTGACCACGGCCGACGACATCGATGCAGCGCCCGTGGCCGTCGAGCTGGCCGATTTCGGCACCGAAGCGGTGGTGTCGAGCGATCTCCTCGCCGCGGTGGGCGCCATCGGCGGCACCGCCGGCGGCCTGGGGGGTCGCTCCGACCCGAAGATGCGCCAGCAGCTCGTGCTGGCCGGGGGTGGCAACGCGCAGAGCGAGGCGGCGGTGGAGGCGGCCCTGAAGTGGTTCATCGCCCACCAGATGCCCGACGGCGGCTGGTCGTTCGATTTCAACGCCTGCCCGAGTTGCCAGGGGCAGTGCACACACTCGGGAAAGTCACGGGCGGAGGACCGCTGCGGCGCCACGGCGCTGGCCCTGCTCCCGTTCCTGGGCCGCGGCTACACGCACCGCGAGGGTCCGTACAAGAAACAACTCGACGCCGGGATCGCCTACCTGGCGGGCATGTCGCTCGGCGGCCAGGGGCAGTGTTATGCCCAGGCGGGCACGATGTACTCCCAGGGGCTGGCGGGCATCGTCCTCTCCGAGTCGTATGCGATGACGAAGGATCCGCGCCTCCAGCTCCCGGCGCAGTTGGCGCTCAACTTCATCATGTCGGCCCAGGATCCGGTGGGTGGTGGCTGGCGCTACACCCCCAAGCAGCCCGGTGACACGTCGGCCGTCGGCTGGCAGTTGATGGCCCTCAAGAGCGGCAACATGGCCAACCTCCAGGTGTCGCCGTTGACGGTGAAGAAGGCGGTGGCATTCCTCGACGCGGTCCAGTCGGACGAGGGCGCCGCCTACGGCTACACCGACAAGTCGACCCCCGCGCCCGCCCGGAACGCCGTGGGATTGCTCTGCCGGATGTACCTCGGTTGGAAGAAGACCAATCCGGCGCTGCAGCGCGGGGTCACCACCCTCGCCAAGGGAGGCCCCTCCAAGGACCTGTACCACGACTACTACGCGACGCAGGTGCTCCACCACTTCGAGGGCGATGCCTGGAACGCCTGGAACACGAAGATGCGCGACCTGCTCATCAACACCCAGGCCCGGCGTGGCCACGAGGCGGGGAGCTGGTACGAAGGGGTCGATGGCGGCCATGGCGCCGATGCCGCCGGGCGGCTGTACTGCACCGCACTGTCGGCGATGATCCTCGAGGTCTACTACCGCCACCTGCCGATCTACGGTCAGCAGAGCGTGGACGAGGACTTCCGCGAGTAAGGGGCCCGTGATCCGTGTGGAGATCCCTCCCTTCATTCCAGCCGGCGCGGCGCTTCGGCCGATACCCTGCCGGGGAGCCAGAGGTCTGATCCGGCCACCACGGCCCCTCCGGTCATCGCCATCCGCAGGGTGACCGCCACCGGGAGAGTCGACCGTGACTTCCGGCCACGCTCCCCTCCCGCTGCCCGGCGTCATGGCTCCCGTCCGGTCCACCGACGAGCCGGCCCCTTCGTGGATCGAACGGCTGCTGTGCAGCCCCGTCGTCCGGTCCGGCTATGCGAGCCTCCTGGTGCAGTTGGTGGGCCTGGTGATCCTCGCCCTCCTCACCGTCGAGGGCCCGTCGCGGCCACGGCAACTGGCCCTCGTCCTCGAAACAGGGAGCGGCCAGGACGCGGCGGAGAACGAGGACGGGGAGGGTGGCGGCGCGGGTGGTGCCGTGGCGCTCGATCCGGCGCCTGTCGAAGTGGCCGCCGTGGCGGCGACGGCGCCCGCCGCGCCGGAACCCGACATCGTCACACCGCCGGTCGAGGCGATCGCCGAAACCCCGGCCAACGCAGCCGGAACGGTGGTCCAGCCGATCGCCCACAAGCCGGGCCGGACGACGCTCCCGACGGGCGGCGCCGGCACCGGCGACGACCCCACGAACCCCTTCGCCGCGCGCCTTGGCCGAGGCCGCGGGGCGGATCCCGGTCCGGGGCCCCGCGGCCGCGGCGCCTCGACGGCCAGCGAGGCGGCGGTGGAGCGGGGGCTCGCCTGGCTCGCCCGCCACCAGGCGGCCGACGGGTCGTGGCGATTCGACCTGGCGGAGTGCCGCTGCAACGGCGCCTGCCGCGATCCGGGCACGCTCGGCAGCACCACCGCCAGCACCGGCCTGGCCCTGCTCCCCTTCATCGGTGCCGGCCACACCCACCGCGCCGGCCCCCACCAGGAGACGGTCGCCCGCGGCATCTACTACCTCCTCAGCCGGGCGCGGAGCACGGCCCGCGGGAGCGATTTGTGCGAGGGCACGATGTACGGGCAGGGGGTCGCCACGCTGGCCCTCGCCGAGGCCCTGGGGATGACCGGCGACGAACTGCTCACGGCGCCGGTCCGCGACGCCGTGCGGTTCATCGAGACGGCGCAGGATCTGCACGGCGGCGGGTGGCGCTACCTTCCCGGCCAGGCAGGCGACATCACGGTCACCGCCTGGCAACTGGTGGCCCTCAAGAGCAGCCAACTCGCCGGCCAAGAGGCCCCCTCGCCGACGATCGATGGGGTCCGCCGGTTCCTCGATTCGGTGCAGTCCCAGCAGGGGGCGGCCTACGGCTATCGGACCCCGGCGGCCAAGCCCTCGACCTCGGCGATCGGCCTCCTCTGTCGGCTGTACACCGGCTGGCAACCGGGTGACGAGCGGCTCCGCCGCGGCCTCGATCAGCTCGTCCGGGGTGCGCCCGACCCGGATGCGATCTACACCAACTTCTATCTCTCCCAGGCTCTCCTCCAGTCCGAACACCCCGCCTGGCCGCGCTGGAACGCCCGCCACCGCGACCTGCTCGTGGCCCGCCAGGGTCGGGCCGGGCACGAGGCGGGGAGCTGGTCGTTCGCCGACCCCGACACCGCCCCGGGGGGCCGGCTGGCCCACACGGCGCTGGCGATCCTCACCCTCGAGGTCTACTACCGGCTCCTCCCGATCTACCACGCCGAGGCCGTGTCACGCGGCTTCTGACGCCACGCGGCGCCACCCGGCTATGATCCTCTCCGGGAGGCCCGCATGCGGCTCGGTACCTACACCCGTCTGACGGTACTGCTGGGCGTGGTCGCAGCGTCGGCCGGCTGGCTGGGAATGGCCGGCTGGCTGGCCGCGGCGGTGCTCGTGGCGAGCGTCGGACTCCACGTCGCCGGCAACAGCATCGGCACCCGGATGCGGGAGCAGACCGACGGGGCGATCCGTCGCCGCCTCCACCGCAC
>RFRL01000233.1 GCA_009924545.1 Planctomycetia bacterium
GGCGGTGGACCTCGACCTTCGGCTTGAGGACCTCGGTGAGGTGCCAACTGATGGCTTCCCCCACGAGATCACGCGGAAGGCGACGTCACCCGCCATGGCGAAAAAGTCCTCTTCTTCCGCGGGCCGGAAACCGGCCGGCAAGCCCCTGGTGATCGTCGAGTCGCCCGCCAAGGCGAAGACGATCCGCGGCTTTCTCGGCGGCGATTATCAGGTCGAGGCGAGCGTCGGGCACATCCGCGACCTCCCCCATGGCGCCGACGAGATCCCCAAGGAGGTGAAGAAGGAAGCCTGGTCGAAGCTCGGCGTGAACATCGAGAACGATTTCGAGCCTCTTTACGTGGTCTCCCCGGAGAAGAAGAAACAGGTCTCCAGACTGAAGGAGATGCTCGCCGACGCCAGCGCCCTGTACCTCGCCACCGACGAGGATCGCGAGGGGGAAGCCATCAGTTGGCACCTCACCGAGGTCCTCAAGCCGAAGGTCGAGGTCCACCGCCTCGTGTTCCACGAGATCACGCGGAAGGCGATCCTCGAGTCGCTGGCTCACCCGCGGAGTATCGACACGGCGCTGGTCAACGCCCAGGAGACGCGCCGCATCGTCGACCGCCTCTACGGCTACGAGGTCAGCCCGCTGTTGTGGAAAAAGGTCGGGCCGCGCCTCTCCGCCGGGCGCGTGCAGAGCGTGGCGGTGCGGCTGCTGGTCGATCGGGAACGGCAGCGGATGGCCTTCCGCTCCGGCACCTGGTGGGACCTGCAGGGGCAGTTCGCCGGCGCCACCGGCGGTGCGGCCTTCGAGGCCCGGCTCGTGCAGGTCGACGGGCGGCCGCTCGCCAAGGGCACCGACTTCGATCCCGCCACCGGCCGGCTGCGCAACGACCGGGCCCTGCTCCTCGCGGAAGCCGAGGCACGAACCCTGGTGGAGCGCCTCGCCGGCCAGCCCTTCACGGTTGCCGCGCGTGAGGACCGGCCGTTCACGCAGCGGCCCGCGGCGCCGTTCACCACCAGCACCCTCCAGCAGGAGGCGAACCGGAAATACGGTTTCACCGCCCGCCGCACCATGCAGGTGGCCCAGGGCCTCTACGAGAACGGCCACATCACCTACATGCGGACCGACTCCACGTCGCTGGCCGCCGAGGCGGTCGACGCGGTGCGGCGCGCGGTGGCCCGGCTCTACGGGGCCGACCATCTCCCCCCCGCCCCGCGCGCTTACCAGACGAAGGTGGCCAACGCCCAGGAGGCCCACGAGGCGATCCGGCCGGCGGGGAGCGACATGCCCCGACATGCCCACCCCCGACCAGCTCCGCGGGGCCCTCGACGGCGACGGCCTCCGCCTCTACGAGCTGATCTGGAAGCGGACGATCGCCTGCCAGATGGCCGACGCCCGCGGCCAGCAGACCACGCTCACCGTGGCCACGCGCTCGGCCCCGGAGGCGGTATTCCAGGCCAGCGGCAAGACGATCGAGTTCCCCGGCTTCCTCCGCGCCTACGTCGAGGGCTCCGACGATCCGGCGGCCGACCTGGCCGACAAGGAAACGCTGCTGCCGCCGCTGGCGGTCGGTGCGGCGGTGGCAGCGCGCCACCTCGAGGCGGTTTCGCACACCACGCAGCCACCCGCACGCTACACCGAGGCCACGCTCACCAAGGCCCTCGAAGAGAAGGGGATCGGCCGGCCGAGCACCTACGCCGCCACGATCGACACGATCCTGCGCCGCGAATACTGCCGCAAGCGTGGCAACGCCCTGGTGCCCACCTGGGTGGGCTTCGCGGTGGCCCAACTCCTCGTGGACCACCTCCCCGAGTTGATCGACTACCAGTTCACCGCCCAGATGGAGGAGGACCTCGACGCCATCAGCCGCGGCGAGGCGGAGAAGACCGCCTACCTGCGGAAGTTCTGGTTCGGCAACGGCCGGGCCGGGCTCAAGGACATGCTCGCCGACTCCGGCTCGGCGATCGACCCGCGGAAGGCCAGCTCGATCGAGATCCCCGCCACCCTGCCGGGCCGGCCGGGCGTGGTGGTGCGCGTGGGGCGGTTCGGCCCCTACATCGAGCGTGACGGCCAGCGGGCCTCGCTCCCCAGCGAAGACAAACTCGCCCCCGACGAACTGTCGTTCGAGCGCTGCGAGGAGCTCCTCGCCCAGTCGGCGCGGGCCGAGGCGCCGCTGGGCACCGACCCGGCCACCGGCAAACCGGTGTTCGCGCGCAACGGACGCTTCGGCCCCTACGTGCAGCTCGGCACGGCGGGCGACGAGGAGAAGCCGAAGTCGTCGTCGCTCCTCAAGGGGATGTCGCTCGACACGCTCGACCTGGAGACGGCCCTCAAGCTCCTCTCGCTTCCCCGGTCGCTCGGCGCCAATCCCGACAACGGCGCCGAGGTGAAGGCCCTCAACGGCAAGTTCGGCCCCTACGTGACCTGCGCCGGCGAGTCGCGGAGCCTGCCGGCCGACCTCTCCCCGATCGACGTCACGCTCGACCAGGCGGTGGAGTTGCTCCGGCAACCGAAGCTACGCGGGAAGCGCGCTTTCGGCCAGGCGGCGGCGCTGAAGTCGCTCGGCGTGTCGCCGGTGACGGGCAAGCCGGTCGAACTGCGCAGCGGCCGCTACGGCCCCTACGTGGCCGACGGCGTCACCAACGCCTCGCTCCCCAAGGATGCCGACCCGCAGGCCTTCACGCTCGAGCAGGCCCTGGAGATCCTCGCCGCCCGCGCGGCCCTCGGCCCGCCGGCCAAGGGGCCCCGGGGACGGATGGGTGCCGGTCGCCGCGGCGCGGCGGCGAAGCCGGTGGGGGAGACGTCGGCCAAACAACCGGCAGCGAAGAAGGCCGCGGCCAGGAAGCCGGCAGCCAAGAAGCCCACGGCGAAGAAACCGTCCGCCAAGAAGGGGTCTTCGCAGGAGCCCCCGCCGTTTTGACCGGAACGCCGTGACGGCCACGCGCGTGGCACGTCAGGGGAGGAAGCCCTCGGCGAACGTGTCGGGGACCTCGTCGAGGGCCACGGCACAGGCGGTGGCGTGGCTGCGGCAGTGGGAGATGCTCACGAGCACGGCGCGGATCCCGATGCGCTCGGCGACGTCACCGGCGCCGCCGGAGAGGAAGGCCTGCGGCCTCCCGCCCGGCCCGCTGATGACCTCGATGTCGCGCCAACTGATCCCCCGGCGCCACCCGGTGCCCAGCGCCTTGAGGACCGCCTCCTTGGCGGCCCAGCGACCGGCGAAGTGCTGCGTGGCGAGCTTGCGGCTGCGGCAGTATTCGATCTCGGCCGGCGTGTAAACGCGCCCCACGAAGAGCTCGCCGTGCCGTTCGATCATCTGCGCGATCCGCAGGCACTCCGTGATGTCGGTGCCCACGCCGAGGACGTTCATGGCGATCCTCCGCCACCCGCGGGGCGGGCGCTGCCGGCGGCCCGCGGGCGCCCGCGGCCGGGCCGCCGCTCGAGGCCGCAGGCCTGCCGCGCCCGGTCGAGCACCGCCCCCGCCTGGGCCCGGGCCCGGGCCGCCCCCGCCGCGAGGATCGCCTCGATCCGGTCCGGGTCGCGCTCCAGGTCGGCACGCCGCTGCCGGGCCTCGGCGAAGAACCGGGCCGCCGCCTCCACCAGCGCTTTCTTCACCTCGCCATAGCCGAACCCGCCACGCCGGTAGAGGTCGGCCAGCGCCGCGCGCTGCGTGGGGGTGGCGACGAGCTCGTGGAGCGCGAACAGGTGGTCGCCGGCGGGATCCTTCGGCTCTTCCATGGGGCGCGAGTCGGTGGTGATCCGCATGATCTTCTTCTTCTGGACGGCGGGCTCCTCGAAGACGTCGATGGTGTTCTCGTAGCTCTTGCTCATCTTCTGCCCGTCGGTGCCCGGCACCCGGGCCCCCGCCTCGACCAGGCGCGGCTTGGGCAGCGTGAAGACGTCGCCGTAGAGGTGGTTGAACGTGCCGGCGAGGTCGCGGCACACCTCGATGTGCTGCACCTGGTCCTCCCCCACCGGGACGACGGTGGCGTCGTAGGCGAGGATGTCGGCGCTCATCAGCACCGGGTAGGTGAACAGGCCGGCGTCGGCGGCCAGGCCGCGGGCCTTCTTGTCCTTGTAGGCATGGCAGCGCTCGAGCAAGCCCATCGGCGTCACCGTCATCAACAGCCAGGTGAGCTCCGTCACCTCCGGCACGTCCGACTGCACGAAGAGCGTGGCCCGCTCGGGATCGAGGCCGAGGGCCACCAGATCGACCGCGGCGTCGTGGACCAGGGCCCGGAGCCGGGCCGGCTCGCGCACCGTGGTCAGGGCATGGAGGTCTGCAATGAAGTAGTAGGCATCGCCGGCCGTCTGCAGTTCGATGTACTGGCGGATGGCACCGAAGTAGTTGCCCCAGTGGAAGCGACCGGTGGGCTGGATGCCGGAGAGCACCCGGAGGGGCGACGGCGACGGTTCAGCGGGCATGCGGCGGAGCCTCGGAAACGGGGGACGGTGCCGCGGCGACCGGGGCGGGGCAGCCACTGGCCGCGGCGGGGAGCGCCAGCGTGCCCACGACGTCGGCCACGCTGCCGGCCCCCAGTTCGGCCACCGCGGCCGGCAGGGCGTCGAGGAGGCGGACGGAGGCGGTGGGATCGGCGAAACTGGCGGTACCGACCTGGACGGCACTGGCACCGGCGACGAGGAACTCCATGACGTCGTCGATCGTCATGATGCCCCCCACCCCGACGATCGGCAGCCCCACCGCGCGGCGCACCTGGTGCACGCAGCGCAGGGCCACCGGCTTGATCGCCGGGCCGCTCAAGCCCCCGACGACGTTGCCCAGGAGCGGGCGGCGCCGCCGCCAGTCGATGGCCATCCCCTGGAGCGTGTTGATGAGGCTCACCCCGTCGGCGCCGCCATCGCGGGCCGCGCGGGCGATGGCCACGATGTCGGTGACGTTGGGGGTGAGCTTGGCGAGCACCGGGAGGCGGGTGGCGGCCCGGACCCCGGCGACGACCACGCGGCAGGCCTCGGGATCGGTGCCCAGGTCGACGCCGTGGCTGACGTTGGGGCAGGAGATGTTGAGCTCCAGGGCGGCGATCCCCGCCAGGCCGTCGAGGCGGGCGGCGAGGGTGACGAACTCCGCCGCCGTGGCCCCGGCGAGACTCACCACGACCGGGGCGCCACAGTCCACGAGCCACGGCAACTGGTGGGCGACGAAGGCTTCGACGCCGTCGTTGTCGAGGCCGATGGAGTTGAGGAGGCCGGCCGCCGTCTCCACGGTCCGCCACGGGGCGTTGCCGCGCCGCGGGTGCGGCGTGATCGTCTTGGGGATCACGCCCCCCAGGCGGCGCAGGTCGACCAGCCCCGCCATCTCCCGGCCATAGCCGAAGGTTCCCGACGCGACGAGGATCGGGTTCGGCAGCCGCAGCCGCCCCAGGCTCACGGAGAGATCGGGCCCCTCCGCCGCGCGTGCCAGACCGCGACCGGCATCGGGGGCGGGGGCTGGCCTGTCGGGGTGCGGCATGGATCGGGAAACCGAAGCGGGGGAGTCCGGAGTGTAGTGGGTTTTCCCGAGCACCCAAGGAGGCCCTGGGCAGGGCCGTCGAAGAGCGGACGGTTTGGTCAAGTTTTCCGATTCTGCCGCCGATACTGGTTGTAAGGCTCGACTGATGCGCAGGTTGCCGACGCGGCAAATTGTTGACATTAGTGCTTGCCAGCCATAGGCTTCCGACGAATTTCATCCACCTTTTCAGTCCTGCGATCCTCGCGGATCGGCCGGCGGGAAGTGCGGAGGGAGGGCCGGAGCCGTGACCAAGAAGGACATCGTCAGGACGATCGCGGAACAGCTCGATCTCCCCCAACTTCGCACGCGGCTTCTGGTGCAGAGGACGTTTGACGCCCTCATCGAGGCGCTGGTGCGGGAGGGGCGGGTCGAACTGCGAAATTTCGGGGTCTTCCAGATCAAGCAGCGCGAGGCCCGCATGGCCCGGAACCCCCGGACGGGGGAACAGGTGCCGGTGCTCGCGAAGAGCGTGGTGATTTTC
>RFRL01000234.1 GCA_009924545.1 Planctomycetia bacterium
GCTCGTGGCGGCGATCACCAGCCCCGCCTCCTCGAGCGCCCGGCGGTACTTCATGTTGAACTCGTAGCGGTGCCGGTGGCGTTCGGCGATGTGCGGCTGGCCGTAGGCGGCGGCGGACCGCGTTCCCTCGGCGAGCACGGCCGGCTGCAGGCCGAGGCGCATCGTGCCCCCCTTGTCGGTGACGGCGCGCTGCTCGTCCATCAGGCAGATCACCGGGTGGGGCGTGGTGCGGCTGAACTCCGTGGAATGGGCGCCGTCGAGACCGGCGCCGTTCCGGGCCACGTCGATCACGGCGCATTGCATCCCCAGGCAGATGCCGAGGAACGGTAGCCGCCGCCGCCGCGCGAAGCCGATCGCCTCGACCTTGCCTTCGATGCCGCGTTCCCCGAAACCGCCGGGGACGACCAGCCCGTCGAAACCGGCGAGGAGACGCTCCGCCCCTTCGCGCTCGATGTCCTCGCTCTTGATCGGCTGGACGCGCACCTGGGTGCGCTGGGCGATGCCGCCGTGGTCGAGGGCCTCGTAGATGCTCTTGTAGGCATCGCGGTGCTCGGCGTACTTCCCCACCAACGCGATCGACACCTCGTGCTCGGGATTCCGCAGCCGGTGGAGGATGTCGTGCCATTCCTCCAGGTCGGCCGGCGGCGCCTGGAGCCCGAAACGCCGCAGGACGATGTCGTCGATGCGGTTGGATTGCAGCGACAGGGGCACCTCGTAGATCGAGAAGTCCTTGTCACGTTCCTCGATCACCGCGTCGAGGGGCACGTTGCAGAACAGGGCGATTTTCTCCCGGTCGGACGTGTCGAGGGCCCGCTCCGTGCGGCAGACGAGCACGTCGGGCTGGATGCCGATCTGGCGGAGGATCCCCACCGAGTGCTGCGTGGGCTTTGTCTTCAGCTCACCGGCGGCCTTGAGGTAGGGCACCAGGGTGAGGTGGATGAACATGCAGTTCTCGCGCCCCACCTCCAGCGGGATCTGCCGGATCGCCTCCAGGAACGGCAGGCTCTCGATGTCGCCGACGGTGCCGCCGATCTCGGTGATCACGATGTCGGTCTCGGGGCCGGCCAGCGCCTTCACCGCCTCCTTGATCTCGTTGGTGATGTGCGGGATCACCTGGACGGTCTTGCCGAGGAACTCGCCGCGCCGTTCCTTGTTGATCACCGACAGGTAGATCTGACCGGTGGTGTAGTTGCAGGCCCGCGTCAGGGGGGTGGAGGTGAAGCGCTCGTAGTGTCCGAGGTCGAGGTCGGTCTCGCTACCGTCGTCGAGGACGTACACCTCGCCGTGCTGGTAGGGGCTCATCGTCCCCGGATCGACGTTGATGTAGGGGTCGAGTTTCTGCATCCGGACCCGCAGGCCGCGGGCTTCGAGGAGCATGCCGATGCTGGCGCTGGTCAGGCCCTTGCCCAGCGAGCTGACGACCCCGCCGGTGACGAACAGATGCCGCGTCATGGCCCGCAGACTCCTTTTTCGGGTCGTTTCCCTGCAGCAGCCGCCGGGCCATACTCCGGAAGGGCGGACGGTGCCCGATTGAACCAGTGACCGCGGGGGTGGTCAATCACTCATCGTCGCCCCGCGGCGGTGTAGAGTGAAGGAATGAACATCGTGCCCGAGTCTCCCGGCGACGTCCCCCCCCAGGCCACTGGCAATTTGCGGATCCGGAGCCTGGAGGCGCTGGTGCCCCCGGCCCGGCTCGCCGCCGTCCTGCCCCTTGACGCCGCCGCGACGCGGACGATCGTCGCCGGCCGCCGGGCCGTGGAGCGCGTCCTGGGCGGCGAAGATCCCCGCCTCATGGCCGTGGTCGGTCCCTGTTCGATCCACGATTTGGACGCGGCCCGGGACTATGCCACCCGGCTCGGACGGCTGGCCGCCGAACTGGCCGATCGGCTCCTGGTGGTGATGCGCGTCTATTTCGAGAAGCCCCGGACGACAGTCGGCTGGAAGGGGCTGATCAACGATCCCCACCTCGACGATTCGTTCGACGTGGCCACCGGGCTCCGATTGGCGCGGGCCCTGCTCATCGAGATCGCCCGGATGGGGCTGCCGACGGCCACCGAGTTCCTCGAACCGATCACGCCGCAGTACATCGCCGACACCATCGTCCTGGGAGCCATCGGCGCCCGGACCACGGAGTCGCCGACGCACCGGCAGATGGCCAGCGGGCTGTCGATGCCGGTGGGCTTCAAGAACTCGACCGACGGGTCGCTCCAGGCGGCCGTCGACGCCATGCAGTCGGCCCGGACGCCGCACAGTTTCCTGGGGATCGACAACGAGGGGGGCACCTGCGTGGTGTCGACGACCGGCAACCCCTGGGGGGTGCTCATGCTCCGCGGGGGCCGCAGCGGCTCGAACTACGCCCCGGAGTTCCTCCACGAGGCGCGCACGAGGCTGGAGAAGGCCGGTCTGCCGGCCCGCGTGATCGTCGATTGCAGTCACGCCAACTCCGGCAAGGACCACCGCCGGCAGTCGATCGTGTGGCGGGACGTGCTCGCCCAGCGGGTGGCGGGTGACCGCTCCATCGTCGGGATGATGCTGGAGAGCAACCTCCACCCGGGGAGCCAGCCCGCCTCGGCCGACCGTTCCCGGCTGGCCTACGGCATATCGATCACCGATGGTTGCATCGGTTGGGATGAAACCGAGGCCCTCCTCCGCGAGGCCCACGCCGCCCTCGGTGGCACGGCCTGATCCGGTCGATCGGCACCACCCTCCCGACCGTGCCGATGGTGTCGAGATGGCGGGCTGGGGGCGATTTGCCGACCCCCCGCGCCGAGGCTAGGCTCGCAGTGGAGTCAGCGAGACTGCGTCCTCCCCGCGAGATCACCCTGCCGGAATCGGCGGCGCCGCAGAGCCGCCCCGCGGCAGGCGGCCCTCCGCGCCGACACCTTTGCCCTGCCGGACCGAACCCATGACCCACGCCGAGGAGTCGTCAGCGGCGGCGGACCGGGTGGGGAAGGTCCTCCAGCAGATCGGTCTGGAGTTGGCCTTCGCGGCGCCGGGCCAGGCGGCGTCGGCGACCACGCTCGACGACCTGTTCACCTCCCTGCTGGTGGCGCTGCCCGATTCCGCCCCCGCCGCACTCGTGGCCGGCGTGACCGCCGCCGCCGAGCGTCTTCTCACGGTCGCCGGCGGCGTGGTGCGCCCGTCGGCAGAGGCCCTCGCCTACTTGGCTGCCTGGCACCCCTGGTGCGAGGAGGCGCTCGCCGCCTGGGGGGCAGGTCGGCCGGTGACCACGTGGCAGCCGACGACAGCCAGCGGCGAAACCGCAGCAGCCCCGCCGGCGACAGCCGCACCGGCTCCGCCGGCCGCGGTGACCGTGGCACCGCCCGCCCCGGCCGCGACCGCACCAAGCACACCGGCCGCTCCCTTACCGGACCTGCCGGAGCTGTCGGTCGACGTGCTCCCCGCCGATGCCGATCCCGATCTCCTCCACCTGTTCTGCGCCGAGGCCCAGGACCTGCTCCGCGACATCGAGCAGGGTGTATTGGCGCTGGAAACCGATCCCGGCGACAGCGGGCAGATCAACGCCCTGTTCCGCGCCTTCCACACCTTCAAGGGCAACGCCGGGGTGATGAAGCTGGCGGTCCTCCAGCAGTTCACCCACGAGTTGGAGTCGCTCCTGGACCACGCCCGGCGCGGCAGCCTGGCGCTCGGCCGGGAGGCGATCGGCGTGATCCTCGCCGGGGCCGACGTGCTCGAAAGGTTCGTCGCCGAGCTGGCGGCCCAGGTGGCCGGTACTCGTCCACCGGAAGCGCTCTCGCTGCCGATCCCGGCGGTCATCGAGGCGACGCGCCGGGTGATGGAGTCGCCGGCAGCAGCGGGCCCCGTCGCGGAAGCGCCGGCGCGTGTGCCCCCGCCCGTGGCGCCACCGGTCGCGCCGGCTCCCCCCGCGCCCGCCGTCGCCTCGGCCGTCGCGATCGGGCCGGCCCCCACCGGTCCGTCCGCGGTGGGCGCCAGTCCACCGGTCGTCCCCGTGGCGGCTTCCGTGGCCCCGACTCCCGTGGCCCACCAGGCGCTGCCCGTCACCGCGGCGCCGCCGCCCGCCGCCGCGGCACCGGCCACGCCGCGCGGGGCTCCGGCCCGTGTCGCCTCCGGCGCCATCGTGCGCGTCGACACCCACAAGCTCGACAGCCTCATCGACCTGGTGGGCGAATTGGTCATCGCCCAGTCGATGGTGGTCCAGCATCCCGATCTGGTGGCCTCCGGTGACACCCACCTGTCGCGCGCCGTCGGGCAACTCCGCGGCATCACCTCCGACCTGCGGCGGACGGCCATGGCGCTGCGGATGGTGCCGATCCGCGGGACGTTCCAGAAGATGGCGCGCCTCGTCCGCGATCTCGCCCTGCAGCAGGGGAAGGAGATCCAACTCGTGCTCGAGGGGGAGGAGACGGAACTCGACCGCACGGTCGTCGACGATCTCTCCGACCCGCTGGTCCACATGATCCGCAATTCCGCCGACCACGGCATCGAGCCGCCCGCCGAGCGCGAGGCGGCCGGCAAACCGCGGCAGGGCACGATCACCCTCCAGGCGTGCCACCAGGGGGGCTACATCGTGATCCGGATCCGCGATGACGGCCGCGGCCTGTCGCCGGAGCGGATCCGCCGCAAGGCGGAGGAGCGCGGCATCGTCGCGGCCGGCGCCACGCTCGACCGGCGCGAGGTGCTGGAGTTGATCTTCGCCCCCGGCTTCTCCACCGCGGAGACCGTCACCGACCTGTCGGGCCGGGGCGTGGGGATGGACGTCGTGCGCCGGACGATCAGCGGACTCCGCGGCAAGATCGAGATCGACTCCACGGTCGGCTCCGGCACCACTTTCACCCTTTCGGTGCCGTTGACGCTGGCGATCATCGAGGGGCTCCTCGTGGGGGTGGCGGGGGAGCGCTACGTGATCCCCACCCTCTCCGTGCGCGAGTCGTTCCGCCTCCAGCCGGAGATGGTGAGCCGGCTCCAGGGTCGCGGCGAGATGGTGATGGTCCACGGACGCCTGGTGCCGCTGTTGCGGCTCCGGCAGCGCCTCGGTTTGGACGGCGCGGCGCCGGACGGGGTGGTGGTGGTGGTCGAGGCGGGAGCCCTCTCGCGCTGCCTGCTGGTCGACGATCTCATCGGCAAGCAGGAAGTGGTGATCAAGGATCTCGGCGAGATCTTCCGCGACCGCACCGATTTCGCCGGGGCGGCGATCCTCGGTGACGGGCGCGTGGGGCTGATCCTCGACGTGGCGGCGCTGGTGCAGTTGCGGGGCAGGCAGGGGGAGGCGGCTGCCTGAACGGCGGTCGGGAGTGATGGCAGCGACGGAACCAATCATGCCGCCGGCGGACGGTGGGGTGGCGGCCCGGCCGGGCAAATACCTCACGTTCAACCTCGGCGAGGAATCCTACGGGATCACCGTGCTGGTGGTCCGGGAGATCATCCGCCTCTGCCCGATCACCCCGGTGGCCAGCATGCCGGCGCACGTGAAGGGGGTGATCAACCTCCGCGGCAAGGTGATCCCGGTGGTCGATCTGCGGACGCGTTTCGGCCTGCCGCCACGGGCCGACGATGACCGCACCTGCGTGATCGTCACCGAACTGGCGGGCGCGACCGGCGCGAGCCGCCTCCATGGCGTGATCGTCGACCGGGTCGACGAGGTGGCCGCGTTCGCAGCCGCCGACATCGAGCCCACGCCCGACTTCGGTGGTGCCATCGACGTCCGGTTCCTCACCGGCATGGCCAAGGCTTCGGGCCGCGTCACGGCGCTGATCGACCTCGACCCCGAGTTGGCCGCCGCACCATCCGATTCATCCCCGTCCCGCTGACACGCACTTCCGCGAGCCCCAACCCATGATCTCCTGGACGATCCCCCGTCGCATCGCCGCCGCGATCTTCCTCCTGTTGCTCGCCAACCTCCTCCTCGGGGCGATCGCCCTGTGGCAGATCAACGCCCTCGCTC
>RFRL01000235.1 GCA_009924545.1 Planctomycetia bacterium
ACCGCCGGGAGCGTCCGGGTGCTCACCGCCAATCTGGATCCCGACGACGTGGAATGGACCCTCACGGGGGCCGAGGAAGTGGTTCGGGCGATCTGACCGGCCGCGAAACGCCGCTGCCCCACGTGGGTCTGCCGCGGTAGACTCCTGTCTGGTGGTGGTCCGCGTTCCGGCCCGTCCCCGTTCCCACTGGTTCACACGCGTCCGCACATGATCGAGTGGGTTGAGCGGGGTTCCTACCTCGGCATCGTGCTGTTTCTCACCCTCACCGGGATCGGCCTGCCCGTTCCCGAGGAGGTACCGATCGTGGCCGCGGGCGTGGCCAGCCGGGCCGGGGCGATCCACTGGTACTACGCCCTGCCTGCCTGCCTCATCGGGGCGGTGCTCGGCGACAGCCTGATGTACGCCATCGGGCGGTTTTTCGGAGCATCCGTGGTGGTCGGGGTTCCTCACCCCCGAGCGGGAACGGACCATCGAGGCGCTGATCCAGCGGCACGGCATCAAGGCCTTTTTCGTCGCCCGGTTCCTTGTCGGACTGCGCAGCCCGTTCTATCTCACGGCGGGCATCCTCCGGGTGAAGTACCGGTGGTTCCTCGTCGCCGACCTGATCTGTGCCTCGGTGGTGATCGGCGGGTTTTTCGGACTGGCCTACTTCTTCGGCGACCGCATCTTCGGTCTCATCCGGTCGGCCGAGACGGGGCTCACGCTGGCCGCGGTGTCGTGCGCGGTGCTGGCCGTGGTGGCCTTCTTCTGGTTTCGTAAACGGCGGATGCGCCTCCTCGACCAGGATCCGGAGCGCCTCTTCGAGAACCGGGAGTTGATCTTCGGCCCGGCCGCCGACCGGATCACCGATGCCGTGACGTTCGACGCGGGGAGGATGGCCGACGGCGAGCGTCCGACCGAGGGGGCACCGCGGCCGCTGGAGGAAGGCATGGGTGCCGCGCGGATGGATCGTGCCGGTCGTGACGGCGGCGGGCCGAAGTCTGGTCGACCCTGACGGCTGCGAGGAGTTTGCGGTACCCGGGCCACGGCCTAGGTTCCAGTGCACGCCCCACGCCCGTCGGAGCCCGGCATGTCGCACGCCCCCCTCATCCCCGGCTCGCCGCCGGGCCGCGTCATTGTCGTCGACGACGACCGGCGGGGGGCGTCGGCCCAGGCCCGATGGCTGTGCGGCCGCGGGTGGCATGCCCGTGCCGCAGCCAGCCACGCCGAGGCGGAGCGGCTGTGGGAGCGGTCCCCTTGCGACGTGTGCCTGATCGACGCCGGTCTGCCGGCGGTCGAACGCCTGCTGGCCAGCCTGGCGCTCCGCTCACCCGCCACGGCGACCGTGCTCGTCCGGTCGGCGGGCGATGGGGCGCTGCCGGCTGCGCCGGTCGATGCGGTCGTGGGCCCCTGCCCCAGCGATGCCGATCTCCTCGTCGCCATGGCGGCTGCCCAAACTGCAGCCATGGAGCGCGTTGCCCGGCCACGCATGCCGACGGGGGGGCCACTCGGTCGTGACCCGGCGGTCCGCGCCGCCTTCGAGACTGCGGCACGGATCGCCGCCACCGACGCCACCGTCCTCGTCACCGGCGAGAGCGGCACCGGGAAATCGCTGCTGGCCCGCGCGATCCATGCGGCGAGTCCCCGGGCCGCGCGGCCGCTCGTGGAGGTCTCCTGCGGCAGCCTCGCCGAACCGCTCCTCGACAGCGAACTGTTCGGGCATGTCGCCGGTGCCTTCACCGGCGCCGTCGCCGATCGCCCGGGGCGGTTCGTCGAGGCCGACGGGGGGACGATCTTCCTCGACGAGATCGCCACCGCCTCGCCCGCCCTCCAGGTGCGCTTGCTCCGCGTCCTTCAGGACCGGCGCCTGGAGCCGGTGGGCAGCAGCCGCACCCGGGCGGTGGACGTCCGGGTCGTGCTCGCCACCCATGAGGATCTGCCGGGACTGGTGGCGGCGGGACGGTTCCGCGCCGACCTCTTTTGGCGGATCAACGTCGTGGCCATCGAACTGCCGCCCCTTCGCCGTCGACCCGACGACATCCCGCTCCTCGCCGAGCATTTCCGGGCTGCGGCCGCCGTCCGGGCGGGGCGGTCGGTGGAGGGGTTCACCGCCGAAGCCATGCAGGCCCTGCTGCGACACGGTTGGCCGGGAAACATCCGCGAACTGGAGCATGCCGTCTACCGGGCGGTGCTCCTCGGCCAGGGGCCGATGATCCACGTGGGCGACCTGCCCCCCGCCATCGCCACGGCGGCCGGGGCCGAGGCCGGTCCCCTGAAACAGGCCCTCGCCGAGCCTGAACGCCGGCTCATCCTCGACGCCCTCCAGCGGCATGGCTGGCGCCGGGATGCCGCCGCGCGGCAGTTGGGGATCAACCGCACGGCGCTCTACAAAAAACTGAAGCGGCTGGGGATGGACCCGCGCTCGCTCCCCGCGCCGGGCACGGTCGCGACACCCGACGGGGCTGCGGTGGGAATCCGGCCGGCCGCCAGCAGCGCCGCCAGCAGTCCAGCGAGCGCCAGCCTGTAGGCGATGAATGGCCACAGCGTCCGGGTGGCGAGCATTCGCAACAGCCAGCGGATGGCGATGAAGCCCACCACCGCCGCGGTGAGCGTGCCGCAGACCATCGCCGCCCGGGCCTCCGGCGTGCCCAGGATCGCCCGCCGCTCCTCGACCACCTCGAGCGCCGCGGCGGCGGTGATCGCCGGCAGCGAGAGGAGGAACGAGAACCTCGCCGCCGTCGTGCGGTCGAGTCCGGCGAACATGCCGGCGGAGATCGTGATCCCGCTGCGCGACGTGCCGGGTACCAGCGCCAGGGCCTGGGCGCAGCCCATCACGAGGCTCTCGCGCGGCCCGATCGCTTCCCAGCCCGCGCGCCCGGGGCTGCCCGCGGCCGCCTGCCGCCCGGCCCACCATTCGGCCGCCGCCATCACGGCGATGGCCCCCACCAGCGCCGCCGTGATCGCCTCCAGGGAACGCAGTGGTCCCTTGATGAGGTCCTTGAACACCACGCCGCAGATCACGATCGGCACGGTGCCGAGGATGATCCACAGGGCCGTCCGCGACTCGACGGTGGCCAGCGGACGGCCGACCGCCAGGGCGGCGAAGAACCCGCTGACCAACCTCCGGATGTCACGCCACATGACGGCGACCACGGCCGCCAGCGTGCCCACCTGGATCACGGCCGAAAACGCCCCCCCGGGATCCCCCTGCCCGAGGAGGGCCGGCACGATGCGCAGGTGAGCAGTGCTCGAGATCGGTAGGAACTCGGTCAGCCCCTGGACGATCCCGAGGATCACCGCGTCGAGGATGGTCATGGTGGCTGGGCCGGTGTGCACGCCCGCCCGCAGGCCCTGGGCCGAGGCGGGGGGCTCGATGAGGCATCTTCCCATGCCCGTGAAGGGAGGGCATAATCGCAGATTCTCCCCAGTCCATCCAGGAGCGGAATCCGCGCATGTTCCGGAACCTCAGCACCGTCGGTCTGCCCCTCTCGGGACGTCCCAGCGAGCTCATCGAACTGGCCCTGTCGTTCGGCTTCGACGGGATGGACATCGACATCGTCGATTTCCAGCGGCAGGCCGACATCTTCGGGGTGGAGCACGCCCGGCGGCTGATGGTCAGTGCCCGACTCAAGTCGGGTGTGTTCCAGTTGCCCGTGACGTTGGCGGCCGACGAGGGGGAGTTCAACGCGGAGATGGCCGAGTTGCCCCGGCGCCTGGAGCTTGCCAAGGCCACGGAGCTGTCGCGGGCGGTGGTCCCCGTGGCCCCGGCCAGTGAGGAGCACTCGTTCAAGGATTTCTTCGAGCTCCACCGCACGCGGCTCCATGCGATCGGCGAAATGGCCGCCAAGGAGGGGATCCAGATCGGGCTGGTTCTGGTCCCGGAAACCGATGCCCGCGCCGGGAAGGCCCTGCAGTTCATCCACACCTACGAAGGCCTGCTCGGCCTGGTGGCCGTGTCGCATCCGGCGGTCGGGGTCGTCGTCGACGGGTGGGCGTTCGTCGTCACCGGCGAGCCCCTCGACATGATCGCCAAGGTGCCGGCGGGCCGGATCGTGGAAGTCCGCATCTCCGACGCGCCACGCGAGGTCCCGGGGGGTGAGCTGCACCATGGCCAACGCCTCCTGCCGGGTGAGACGGGGGTGATCGATTGCGCGGCGATCCTGGGCCACGCCCGCGATGCGGGCTTCGACGGCCCGGTGACGCCCTGGGCCGACCGGGCCACCCTCGCCGGCCGGGGCCGCGAGAAGATCGTTCGTCTGGCGGGTGATCGCCTCGATGCCGCCTGGCGGGGTGCCGGTCTGCCGATCGTGCCGCGCTGGTTCACGCCGGTAGCCCGCGAGCCGGGCCGCCTGGGTGAGGAGGGAATGCCGGCACCCGTGCCGGCCACCGGCGGTGTGCCGGGGCGTGGCCCGGCCTACTGAGCGCCGGACGCCCGGCGGGCGTTGGTGATGTGCTTCCGGGGGTAGGCAGGCTGACGGTGCCTAGCAGCCCGTGGACAGAGTCCATCCGAGGCCTTTGTCCACACGAAAACTTCCAGTTTTCACGGGAGCCGCGCTTCCGGCACCTCATCCCTGAGGTGCGGCAGGCTGTTTGGCCACAGCCTGCTAGGCCCCCTCGCGGATCCAGGTGATCTTCGGGGAGCCACCGCCGTCGGTGGTGGTGCCACGGGCGAACTCCGAGACATACCGCAGCGTCTGCGCGGGCCTGTCGGGGTCGCGGAACGCATCTCCCTTCTGCAGGATCGGCAGTTGGTCGGGCATGCCGCCGAAGGCCCGCGACCCGGCTGCCTGGCAGGGGAACCACCAGCCCGGTCCCGTCCCGCCGACGAGGTGGAACTCCGGGTAGCAGTGTCCCTCCACCCAAACCGTGCGCGCCGGCACCCCCACCGCCCGCGCCATGGCGATGAACAGGCAGGTCAACTCCTCGCAGTCGCCCCAGCCATCGGCCAGAGCCCGGGCGGCGCCCTTGAGGGGGCCGTTGCGGTATTCCACTTTTTCGCGGACGGTGTCGTACAGCGCCTCCACCAGCGCCCAGCCGCGGAGGTCTCCCGCCGTGGCCTTGGCGAGTTTCACGATCTTCGGATGCCGGCTCTCGATGTAGGGGCTGGGCGCGAGGTACGGGCGCAGGCTCCGTTCCGGTTTCTCCGGCACCTCCAGGCCGGCGGTGTCGGCAGGGGGGAGCAGCGCCGCACGGCCCAGTGACAGCGTGACGACCGCCCGGGCGCGCTCGCCTGCGGGCAGGTCGGGGATCTCCACCACCATCTGCTTCACGCCGCCGGGCAGCGTGCGGTACCGCAGTGCCCGCACGTCGGCGGAGAGATCCTCCGCCTCGATCCTGACGCGCTGCTCGGGCCATTCGTCGGGAACCGGGAGCGTGGCATAGAGCCCACGGCACGGCCCCCCGACGGCGGTGACGGTCATGCCGACGCGGAAGCGTTGCTCGCGCACGTCCCCGAGAATCGGCCCGGCCCCGGTCTTTTCCGCCTCGGGAAACTGCCCGGCGGCAGGGCGCTGCCCGACGGCGGCGGTCGCAAGCATGGCCAGCAGGCTCCGCCGCCTGGTGATGGGCAGGGTGATGGTGGGCCGAGGGCGGACCGGGAGCGCGGCCCCGGCCCGCGGTGCTTCCATTCCGGGAGTCGGAGTCGGGGTTCCGCGCGTGGCTCGGGCGGGCTGCGGTGGGATGTCGGGCATGGCTGGGGTCCCTCGGGCATGTCCGCCGAAGCGCGGCGTCCACCAACAGTATCGGCGGGCCTGACCGGCTAACGTGCCGGCGACGGCGCCGCTTTCGGTCGGGCAAACGACGGAATCGGGGCAAATCGCTCGATTGTTCAGGCCCGCTGCGGCTGCTAGACTGCGGGTTTCCCTCGTTTTTGCCGGTGTTCTCCGGGCTGTCCACGCTGCAACTGCGCGAGGTGCTGCTGGAGAGCG
>RFRL01000236.1 GCA_009924545.1 Planctomycetia bacterium
CGGTGGCGGCAACCACATCACCATCGGCGCAGCGACGCCGGCCGACAGGGTTGTCACAGCGATCACGAGAGCGAGCACGTCGGTCCGTAGCATGGCAGCCTCTCCCTGGAAAAAATGGGATGCCGCGCGGCACCCCCGCCGAAACCGTTCCAGCCCGTCCGTCGGGCCGTGACGCCGGCCCCCATGGAACGGACGACGGCAGCGAAAGTTTCGGCCCACCCGGCCGGAGCCCGGCCCCATCCGGGGCGCTGCGCCGTCCGCGTTGCGGCCAGCCAACACGTCGTCACTCCGCGGAGAGCGCCTGGAGCAGTTCCAGACGCGCCGCACGACGGGCCGGGATCCACGCCGCCAGGGCGGTGACCACGACCGCGGCGAGGACGTTGGCGAGGATCACGCCGGGGCGGAAGCTCATCCGCACCGGATGGCCGAGGAGTGGCTGGCTCGAGAACTGGATGTAGAGCGCCGTCACCATCCCACCGAGCGTGCCGAGCACGCCGCCGACGACGCCGAGGATCAGGCTCTCGATGACCACCATCCGCGTCACCTGCCCGCTCGTCATCCCCACGGCGCGGAGGAGGCCGAGGGTGCGTTTCTTCTCCAGCACGTTCATCGTCACGGTATTGGCTACGCCGAGGCTGCCGACCACGAAGCCGAGGAACAGGATCGCCTGGAGGGAGGCGACGATGCCCCCCACCGTGAAGTCGATGAACTGCTTGAGGTCGCCGAAGCTGCGCAGGAGCATCGTCCGCTTCTCCGCCACCGCCGCCAGCGGCCCGCGCAGTTCCGCCGCCCGCCCCGGGGCCGCCTTCACCAGGAGGATGTCGGCCGCCTCCAGGCCGAACAGCCGGCGGGCGACGTCGCGCCGGAGCACGAGGCTCGACCCACCCGACGTGTAGTCGACGACGAGCGCCGCGATCCGCAAGCGGGTGGTGCGCCCGTAGACCTCCACGGCCACCTCGTCGCCGGCCTTGATCCCGGTGCGCCGGGCCAGCGCCGTGCCGGCCAGGGCCTCGCCGCGCGCCAGTGCCGCGCGCACGGCGGCTTCGTCGGCGCCCACGGGATCGACCGGGAGCGGCTCGCCGTCGGTGACCTCGCAGGCGACGATCACGCAGGCGTTGTCGTTGGCCCGGCCGGTGGCGATACCGATGCCCTCCACGCGTTCCACGCCGGGTATCGCCTTCACGTCCTCCTCCGCTTGGACGAGGGTCGGCCCACTGGCCTTCACGCCGTTGGCCACCACGCCGGCGTGGGACAGCACCCAATCGGCCCGCAGCAGCCGCGCGTACCAGCGGAGCACGTCGTCGACGTTGTCGCGGATGGCGTGGCCGAGGCCGATGCCGTTGCTGACGGCGACCACCATCACCCCGGTGGTGAGGGCGGTGCGCACCGGCTGGCGGAGGATCTGCTCGAGGGCGAGCGTGCGTTCGAGCCGCCAGCGGCCGGGGATCAGCCGGCTGGCGACGCGGGCCACCGCCGGGAGAATCAGCGGGGTCGTGGCCACGAAGGCGAGCATCATGGCGATGCCGGCGGGCACGGCGGTGCGCGGTGGGACGCGCCCCGAGAGCACGAGGCCGAGCACGACGGCGGCGAGGGCCCACAGGGCCAGCGCCGCGGCGATCATCCGCCACGGCACCCCACGGGCCGGCGGCGGGGGTGCCTGCGAGAGGCCCTCCAGGGGATCGATCGCCGCCGCCTGCCGCGCCGGCCACCACCCGGCGGCCATCGCCACGAGCGTCCCCACGAGGATCGCCACCGGCACGACGGCGGGGTGGACCACGAGGCTGGCGGAAGGGGCCTGGAGCGCCCGGGAGATGCCGGCGGCGATCGGCCCGGCAGCGACGAGGCCCCCCAGCGCCCCGAGGATCGCTCCCGCACCCCCGAGGAGCGCCGCCTCGCCGACGATGAAGCGCCGCACCTGCGTTGCGGCGGCTCCCAGCACGCGCACCAGCGACAGTTGGCGGCGCCGCTCCGAGACGTTCATGAGCATGGCGTTGCCGACGATGAACCAGGCCATCGCCACCGTCAGGCCGGTGACGAAGTCGAGGCCGAGGTTGGCCGAGAGGAGCATGTCCTCGGCCATGCTCGAGCGCCCCGCCGGAACCTCGGCCACGAGGTCGGCCGGCAGGCGGGCGGTGACGGCGGCGAGGGCGGCGGGGCGGACGGCCGCCGACTCGACCACGACGCGGGAGCGGTCGACGAGGCCCAGGGCGTTGCTCATCTCGGCGAGGGAGGCGATGTCGGCCACCACGCCAGCCCCCTCGGCGAACCACCTGAGCGACTGCGACTCGGCGATCCCCACCACGGCCACGCGGCGCACGCCGCGGCGCACGAAGAGGATCACCTCGTCGTCGACCGTGCGCTCGAGCGACCGGGCCAGCGTCTGGTCGAGGATGATCTCGTCGGGCCCGGTGCAGGCCCGCCCCGCGACGAGCTTCATCAGACCGAGGGCCACCAGGTTCTCGGCATCGACCCCCACGGCGATCTCGCGGACGCGCTTCTCCCCGACGCGCAGGAGCGTCGGCCGGTAAAACAGCGGCACCACCGCCCGGACGCCGGGGACGTCGGCGAGGCGCGGCACGAGGCCGACGTCGAAGCGCCCCCCGGTGGCCGCCGAGACGTCGATCGACGGCACCCCCTCGACCGTCTCGGTGAGACGCCGGTAGCCGGCGCGCGAGGCGTCGGCCGACACCCAGGTGGCGACCACCGCCCCGACGGCCACCGCCACGCTCCCCACCGTGGCCAGGGCGCGTCCCGGCCGGGATTGCCACTGGCGCACGAGCAGACGCCACAGCCGCATCGGCCCGAGCGACAGCGGCCCGCGACCAGTCGCCCCGGGGATCGTCGGCCCGAGCATCATCGAGGCGGCCCCCCCGCCGCGCGGCTGTCCGACTCCACCCGGCCGTCGCGCATCCGCACCACGCGCGGCGCCCCGGCGGCAATCGCCGGGTCGTGGGTCACGAGGACGACGGTCTGGTTTTCTCGCTCGACGAGCTCGCGAAAGAGTTCGATCACGCGCCGCGAGTTGGCCGAGTCGAGGGCTCCGGTCGGTTCGTCGGCGAGCACGATGGCCGGCCCGGCCACGAGGGCCCGGGCGATGGCGCCGCGCTGCTGTTCACCGCCGGAGAGGGCGTCGGGGCGGTGGCCGGCGCGGTGGTCCATGCCGACCCGGGCCAACGCGTCGTGGGCCCGCGCCTCGGCCGTGGCGTTGCGCACGCCGTCGAGGACCAGCGGCAGGGCGACGTTCTCCACCAGCGAGAGTTCGGGGAGGAGGTTGTAGCGCTGGAAGACGAAACCGATCCGCCGGCGCCGCACGATCGCCAGCGCCTCGTCGTCGAGCGTGGCCAGATCGACCCCCTCCAAGCGCACGCTGCCCGAGGTGGGGCGGGTGATGCCGCCGAGGAGGTGGAGGAGGGTGCTCTTCCCCGACCCCGACGAGCCGGTGATGGCGACGAACTCCCCGCGCTCGACGGCCAGATCGACCCCGTCCACGGCGGTGACTCCGGAACCGCCCGCCTCCGCCGGGGCGAACGCCTTGCGCACCTGGTCGACCTGCAGGATCACCACGCTCGCCCTCCGCTCCATGAAAGGCCACCAGCGGCGAAACCCCCCAATGTACCCCGGCACCGCCGACGGGGACCACCCAGATCACCCGGGCCCCTCCCGCACGGGGCCGCGGCGTTCGTCTCGTGGACGACTGGAGTGGCCGGGCGACGGTGACCGATCCTTCCCGACTGTTCCGTCCGGATCGCCTCTGCGGATTCCGCTCCATGCACCGCGCCTTGGCGTCGCTCGTCATGACCGGGGCCTGGGCGATGATCGCCGCAGGGGCCGAACCACCACCGGCGCCGACCGGGCCAGCGGCGCTGCGGACTGTGGAGCCGGGCGTGGCCCTCGCGACCACACCCGTCGCCGTTGCCGCCACGCCGGCATCACCGCCCCGCGACCTGCCACCGAGCCCGGAGACCTTGGACGAGTTGGTGGCCCTCGCCGAACGGAGCCATCCGCGGCTGCGGGAGGCGGCGGCCGCGGTGGAAGCGGCCCGCGGGAAGGCGGTCCAGGCACGCCTCTACCCCAATCCCATGTTCGCGATGGGGTCGCCCCAGGCGGCCGGGGCCTACAGCCAGTGGAACGGCTTCGTCAGCCAGGACATCGTCACGGGGGGCAAGCTACGGCTGGCCCAGCAGGCGGCGCTGCGCGAGGTGCAGCGGAGTGAATATGAATTGATCCGCGCCCGCTACGAGGTGCTCAAGGGGGTGCGTGGCGCGTTCTACGAACTGGCGGTGGCCCAGCGCCGCGCCGAGATCTACACCCTCCTCCTCGACATCGCCAAGCGCTCCTACGAGATCGGTCGGCAACTGGCCGAGGCCGGGGAGGGGACGCGCGCCGACGTCCTCTTCTGGAGCATCGAGCGCGACAGAGCCGAGGCCCGTCTGCTCAACGCCGCCGTCTACATCGAGACCAGCCGCCGGCAACTGGCGGCCGCCGTGGGCCTCCCCCGCGCCGACGTCGGCCGGATCCGCGCCGACCTCTACCGGCGCCTGCCCGACTTCGAACTCAAGGGCTTGCAGGAGGCGATCATCCGGGCCAACGCCCAGCCCCGGGCCGCCGAGTCGACGGTGGCCCAGACGCAGTGGGCCCTGGAGCGCGCCGTGGTCCAACCGATCCCCAACGTGAACGTCCTGGGGGGCTACCAGCGGCAGGTCGACTACCCGCCCCAGGACCAGGGGCTCGTCCAGGTGCTCGCGGCCGTGCCGCTGTTCGACCGCAACCAGGGCAACATCCGCTCGGCGCGGGCCGATATCGCCGCCGCCCGGGCCAACCTCCGTGGGGTGGAGATCGATCTGGCCACCCAGGCCGCGCAGGCCCTGGCACAGTATCGCACCGCGCAGCAACTCGTCGCCTGGTACGAGGCCCGGATCCTCCCCAAGGCCCGGGAGACCGTGGCCCTCACGCAGACGCTCTACGCCCGCGGCGAGGTGACGTTCCCTGCTCCAGGCCCAGAAGATCCTCACCGAGACGGAGCTGGCGTTCGTGGAGTCGCAGGCCGACCGCTGGAAGGGGGCGGTGACGATCGCCGACCTGCTGCAGCTCGACCAGTTCCCGCCCGACGCCGACGCGCCGGCCGCGGTGGCCCTGGCGGCCGACTGGCTCCCCACGCTCCCGGCCGACGCGCCCGCCCAGCCAGCGCGCCCCGAACCGGTGGCGGCCCCGCCGCCAAGGCCGTGATCGGGCTCTCCTCAAGCGCCTGCTCCTCTTCGGCCGTGAGGGGCTGCAGGCTGGTGCTGGCCCGCAGCAGGGGTTGGATCGGCGCGGTGCCATGGCCGCTGGGCCGGGCATGGTCGGGCAGATCGGCCCAGCAGGCCTGCTGCTGCAGTTCCTCGAGGGGGGCCAGTTGCACGGCCACCCCACCCAGCAGCCCGCTGCGCAGCCGTTCCCCCAGCCGCAGGAAGGTGCCCGGGCTGCGCTGGAACGGACCCTCCTCCACGGGGATCAACAGCAGCGGCAATCCGGCGCCCCGCCAGTGGCGCTGCAGCTGGCTGATCTCGCTCTCCACCGCATCCACCAGCTGCTCCGGGTCGTCGGAGAGGTAGAAGGTGCTCTCCTCCAGCACCGCCGGCAGGAAGGCCAGGCCGGCGCCGCCCTGGCGGTACAGCCGGGCCGTCACCATCGTTTCCATCCGCAGCGGCGGGTGTCCGCTCAGCCCCAGGCGGGGATTCGCCCCCACGGCGGCCATGCGCTCCGCCAGTTCATGGGAGCTGGCGATCCGCAGCCCCCCGCTGTCGGGTCGGCTCACGGGCAGCCCGGCGGCCTCCAGGGCCGCGGCGATCGCCGCGCTGGCGGGGACGAGCGCCACCAGCACCTCATTCGCCCCGAGGCTGGA
>RFRL01000237.1 GCA_009924545.1 Planctomycetia bacterium
GCCGCCGGGTGCGGGCGCCGCATCCTGCCAGGTGACGACGATCCCGTCGGCACTCGGCGTGGCGACGACCCCGGTCGGCGCGTGGCCCGGACCGGCGAAGGCGTACATGACGACGCCGAAGTCGAGTGTGTTGTCGCCGGTATCGCCGTCGCCGGATTCCGATCCGTCGCCGGACCGGTAGGCCCACGACGGATCCCATGCATCATTGTCGCCGACCCAGGCACCTCCGCCGTCGTCGGTCGACGACCCATCGCCCCCATCGGTATCCGATCCGAACGGCGGCGGCAGCCAGCACTGGGGAAGGTCGAACCGCTCGGATCCCGGATCCCCGTCGCCATCCGCCGCGGCGGCCACGAACACGCCCCCGCCCAACTGCGGTTCAACGTCCGGGTTGCCGGTGTCTTCTTCGGGCGGCGGCAGCCAGCAGTCGACGACCGTGACCTCGAACGACGGATCGGTGACGACCGCCGCGTCGACGGCGGGATCGCCGGCATCGCCGCCATCCTCCGCGCCCGGATCGGCCCACGGGTCGCTGCCATCGTCCACGGCCAGTGCCCGGCGGACCTCCAGGCGCTCGACGCGCAGCGTCGCGCGGGGCTTCCGCCGACGCTCATGGAACAGGTCGCCGAGCAACGTCATGGAAATACCTCCGGGCCGCGCGACGCCGTCGCGCGGTTGTGCAGCCACCCTGCGGACCTCTTATCTTATCGGCCGTGCGGTCCCCTCGCCCCGCAACAAGGGTACAGGGACCCCGTCGGGGGGACCAGCGGCCGGAAGACTAGCATCGCCCCAGAGAGGGGGGCAATCTGGGGGCACGGCATCCAGCATGCCGATCTCCGGCCCCAAACGGCTAAATCCGCGACACCAAGGCAAACCGGCGATGACCTTTCACTTCCGTCAGCGAGCGATCAGCCGAGCAGTTCGTCGAGCACCCGGGCGGGCTTCACCCCGGTGAGGCGGACGTCGAGCCCCAGGAAGCGGAACGCCTGAACCGGGTGACTGCAGAGAAGATGACCCGGGCGTTTCGTGCGTTGCAGCAGCGCCACCCGAAGGCGATCGCGCGGACGCAGACGCGGATCGACGTGGTCGGTGGTGAACCGGCCCGGAGGCCCGGGATCGGGTGCCCATCCACGGGCAGACTCGTCGAAATGCAGACCGCCCCACTTGTAGGACTGCATCCGCAACGACTACTTTCCTCAAGCCTGGGGTGGAGAACTGCGGGTTGCGGTCGCGTCGATGCGGCTGCGTGTTTCTGCATGAGTCGAGCGCC
Organism: Planctomycetia bacterium; assembly: GCA_009924545.1. Classification (GTDB taxonomy): domain Bacteria; phylum Planctomycetota; class Planctomycetia; order Pirellulales; family UBA1268; genus F1-20-MAGs016. Next base: position 1,271 of record RFRL01000237.1, read on the forward strand.
GTGGTTCGGTACTCAACCCCGGACTCCCGCCAAGCGCTACCGAGCCCCACGACGACGACATGCAGTCGTTTCGGCTTGCCGGTTGCTGATCTGCTGATTCGGCGATCGTGTCCAAACCCACTGGAGGATCCGATGGCGTCCCACCATGACAAGGACAAGGCAGGCTTCGATGCGGCCGTCGCCGAAATCAAGACCCAGCTCGTCAATGCCGGATCGACCCAGGTGCAGACGTCAGCGGAATTGCCGCAAGTGGCGGCCCGCATCCGCATCGATCTTCACGCCTCCGCAGATTGCGGAGAAGGCAGGACACTTTTCTCGACCTGTACGAAGATCACGACCAACACGACGCCGTGTGACAAAACGAACGGGACGGCCCAGCACGTCCATCTCGATATCGACGCCATCCTCGCTCAGGTGCGCGACAAACTCGTCGCAGCACATGCGGTGCCGGGGGCACACCAACTGATCGGCGTGGTCGGTAAAGTCCGATTGGACCTCGTCGGCGAGTGTGCCTGCGGAGAAACAGTGACGGCCAAAACATCGTGCACCAAGCTCACGACCAACATGAGCCCCTGCGACAAGACCCTCAAGGCAGGGGTGATGAACGCCTCGCTCGATCTCGATGAACTGCTGGCCGACATCAAGCGGAAACTGAGCTGACCGGAGCTCGTGACGCGATGGGCTACTCCCCCGCCGCGGTCGCCGTGGGTCTTGCCGAGCACATCGCCGAGGTCTACGCCACGACGACCCGGGACCGTGGCGAACCGGCGAACCTGTACGGGGGATCGGCTGGGGTCGCGGTTTTTTTGGCGGCGGTGGCGAGCAGGTATCGGCGCCCGGTCGTCCGGGATGCGGCATTGTCTCTCGCCGAAGAACTTCTGGCGTGGGCACCGCGCAATTGGGGGCTCATCGACGGTCATGGCGCCCGGCTCTACGCCTGCTGGTGGCTGGCGCGCCTGCTGGACCGATCCGACTTGGCGGCCAGCGCTCGGGATGAAGCCTCCGCGATGCCCGATGAAGCGGCCTCCGGGAGCGATTTGGACCTCCTGTCCGGGCTGGCAGGCTGGGTGTTGGTGGCGGCGCGCATGGGTCGGGAAAGACAGGTGACCGATCTTGGCGCCGGCGTTGCCCGGGCGCGGAAACGCCTGGTCGCTGGCCTGACGCAGGCCACCACCGCTTCGCTCCACCCCGGCTTCGCCCATGGAGCTGCCGGCCTCGCCGTGGCCCTCGCTGCCGCGGGGGAGGTCGCCGGAGCACTGGCATGCGTGGAACATGAGAAACTGTTCCTCGACCTCGATCGCCGTGATTGGCCCGACACGCGCGCGTCGCACCCGAGGTGGCCGCGTGCCTGGTGCTGGGGGGGCGCGGGGGTCCTCCTCGGTCGCCTGGTCCTCCACACGCTCGGGGTCCGCGATCCCCTCGTCGAGCGTGACATTTTCATCGGTCTCGACGGGCTGCTCCGCGCCCCGAAGAGCCCCATCGATCAGGCATGTTGTGGCAACCTCGGCCGGATCGACATTCTCCTCACGGCCGCGCGCGTTCTCGACGAACCGCGCCTCGCCGCCGTGGCACGACGGCACGGGGAAGACCTCCTGGGCCGACTCGCGGCAGGCGGGAAACTCTCTGCCGGCAAGGCGGGCGTTGTGTCCGAGCCGGGCCTTTTCCAGGGTTTGGCGGGTGTCGGCTGGATCGCGCTGCGTTTGGCTGGCGACGAACCCCTGCCGTCGTTCCTCGCGTGGGAATTGGCATGAACCGCCCGGCTGTCCTGCGCCTGCGGCCCTGGGAAGCGCGGTTCGAACCGTTGGGATCACCGTCATCCCTCGCCATACACCTTGTCGCGGGCGGTGCCTCCCGGGCCGAGCGGTTCGGGAGTGCGTGCTTCGAGCCGATCGACGACCCGGAGCGTGTGGAGGCCCGCATCGAACGCTGGCGCTCCTTCGGCGCGGGCCTCGACGTACCGTTCCGGCAGCGTCTTGCCGTTCGCGGGTTCACCAGACCGATGCTTCGGCGGTGTCTGTCGCCTGTTCGCCTCCGGGCCGACGCCGCGCCAGCCTGGGCAGTGGCGACGACCCGCATCGTCGACGCCATCGTCCCCGTCGAGTGCCCGAAGATCGCCACACCGGCCGAGCGCTTGCTGGCCCCATTCCGCGGACCTGTCATCGACGAAGTCCTGCGTCGGTGGGCACCCCCGGAAGAGTTGGTCGTCGCACCGAAAGTGATGGCACGGCTCGTGGCGGCGGTGCTGGATGGTTGGCTGGAACGGGTCCTCCACGCGGGGGACCGTCCGTCCGCGGGCGACGGTGCGACTGACGCCGAAATCTGGATCCGTTGGTTTACCTACCACCCCGCCCTCGCCCGTTCCCTGGGTGAACGTCTCGTGAGCCTGTCGGATGCCGTCCACCACCTTCTCCACCGACTGGTCCGCGATACTGCAAAGGTCGCCGCCCTCCTCGGCATCGCTCCATCCGCAGTCCGCCGCGTGGAGGATCTGCACCTGGGATTGGGTGACGCCCACGGGGTGGGGCGCTCGGTCTGCGGCCTCGACCTTGGTTCCGGCGGAAGGGTGATCTTCAAGCCGAAAAAGCCGGGCATCGCCCGGTGGTTCGCCACGCTGCATGCGGCGGTGGCGGAGCGGCTGCCACCCGAGGCCAGAACACGTCCACGTCGGCAGCCGAACCGAGGGGAGCAACGTCCACACGCCGCTCCCCTCGGTTCGGCTGCCGACGTGGACGTGTTCTATCGCCGCGCCGGCGTGCTGACGGCGCTGGCCCAGGCGGCACGGATCCATGACCTGCACGGGGAGAACATCCTTCCCGCCGGAGCCTGGCCGGTGCCCATCGATCTCGAAGTGGCGGGCAGCCCGGAGCCGTCCCTGGTGGATGCGCAGGCCCCGTGGATGCGGTCCACCGTCACGGCGTGGATGGCTTCGGCCGATCAAGTCGGGCTGCTTCCGGGCATCCGCCCCGACGCCGAGGGCGCTGGTCGATACGAGTGTGCATTTCCCTCGCGCCATGAACGCGCCCGACGCTCCGGGGTGTGCACCCCCGTGCTCGACGGCAAAGCGGTTTGTATCGAGGATCACCGGGAGTCCTTCTGCACTGGATACGCGGCCGCCCGGGCGGCCCTGCGCGCGATCGACCCGTCGATCCGGGTGGTCCTGGATCGATCCTTGGCCGACTGCCACGTGCGCTACGTCCCCCGCTCAACGGCCCTCTACGACGCGCTGCGGCTGGCCTCCTTGGAACGCCACGGTGTCGGCGAAACCGCCGACCTGGAGGTGGAGCTCGAGCGTCTCCCCGCGGAAACACCCGCCGACCCTCCGGCTCTTGTGCGGCTGTCGGATCTGGAGGTCTGGTCGCTGACCCACGGGGTCATTCCCTTTTTCACCGTCCGGCCCGGGCGCGATTCTCTGGCCGCCGCCGGTGGGGGCCGGTTGCAACTCGGCTTCCATCCGGTGTCGAATCCGTTGGCCTATGACGCATCCCACCGCGTGGAGCCGACGATCGAAACCGCTTGGGTGCGGGCGGCGATCGGGTTCCTGGAGGCACCGTGGTGACCGACGCCCGTCGCGACGCCGTGCGGATGGCTACCCTGATCGGCGAAGCCATCTCCACGCACGTGCTGCGGGGATCGCCGGGGCAGCCCTTGACAGGGATCGGCGTCACGCCGCCGGCGCACGGGGGGCTCGCTTTGGGCCCGCTGAGGAATGACCTGGAGGGGGGACTCTCGGGATTGGCCCTGCTTCTCGCCGCCTTGCACCGGGCCACGGGCAATCCCTCGTGGGAGCCACTCGCGCGACGGGTCATCGCCGGACCGCTCGCCGAACTTCGTCGCTGGATAGCGGTGGACGACGAGCATTTTCGCACGCTCCACCCGGCGTGGGGTGATGGCCTCACCGGGCTGACCTACGGTATCGCCGGGATGCACACCCTCCTCGGAGTGGCGCGCCCCAACGAAATCGACGCGTTCATCGCCAAGGCGCGGCGGGCCGCGCCCCTGCAGGGCTGTACCGCGCCACTGCTCCTCCTCACAGAACATCCCGTCGAGGGCGCCGTCCCGGCAGCGCCGCCGGATGGCGGCTGGCCGGCCTCTGCTTGGCGGAGCCGGATCATGGGTGATGCGTGGTTCGACGCACTCCACCGGGGCGACTCGGCGGAGACGTTGGCCCGATCGCACCTCCAACTCCTGTCACGTGTCGCCGGCGCCGCGCGGATCGAGCCCATCCTTCTGCTGGACGACTGGGAAACGTATCTGCTGGACCCCGAGTTCCACCGGGGAATGCTGGATCTCCTCCTGAGCCGCACGTCCGCCGTGTTACGGGAGGGTGGCCTGTTTCGGGTTTGGGGCATCGCGATGGGGCTTTTTCCATCGGTGCTGGTGGGAGAGGGTGCCCTGGCTTGGTCGTTGCTCCGCGTGGGCGATCCACAACTCCCCAGCCTCCGATACCCGTCCTCCAAGGGACGCATGCTCGCTGCGACCGGGATGCCGCCCCTCGCGCCATCCCTGCGATGCGAATCCGAGTGAAGGCGCCGCATCCCCGAGGATGCCACGCCCGCGGCGGCCTCAGGCGAGCAGTTCGTCGAGCACCCGGGCGGGCTTCAC
>RFRL01000238.1 GCA_009924545.1 Planctomycetia bacterium
ACAACCGGGCCTTCTCCGTGTGGCTCGCCGGGGGCGGATTCCGCGCCGGCCATGTCCACGGGGCCACCGACGATTTCGGCTTCAACATCGCCGCCGACCACCTGCCCGTGGACGTCGGTGAGGCGGAAATCACGCCCCTGGAAGCGGTAGGTGAGTCGGGTGTGGTCGAAGCCCAGAAGATGCAGCAGCGTGGCATTGAGGTCGTGGACGTGGACCGGGTCGGCGGTCGGCGGCGATGTTGAAGCCGAAATCGTCGGTGGCCCCGTGGACATGGCCGGCGCGGAATCCGCCCCCGGCGAGCCACACGGAGAAGGCCCGGTTGTGGTGGTCGCGGCCGTCACTGCCCCCCTGCATCATCGGCGTGCGGCCGAACTCCCCCCCCCAGACCACGATCGTGTCGTCGAGCAGGCCGCGCTCCTTGAGGTCGGCGACGAGGGCGGCACTTGCCTGGTCGGTGTCGCGGGCGTTGGTCCGCATCCGGTTGACGAGGTCGCCGTGGGTGTCCCAGGCCTCGTGGAACAACTGCACGAAGCGCACACCGCGCTCGAGCAACCGTCGGGCGAGGAGGCAATTGCGCGCGAAGGAGTGGGCGGCGGGGTCGGCGATCCCGTAGCGGGTGAGGGTCCGGGGCGACTCCCGCGACAGGTCGAGCAGCCCCGGGGCGCTCGCCTGGAGGCGGAAGGCCATCTCGTAACTCTCGATCCGCGCGGCGATCTCGGGATCACCGACGTCCGCCAGGGCCATGCCGTTGAGCCGGTCGAGCGCGTCGAGGCTGGCACGCTGCGCTTCCCGGTCGATCCCCCGCGGATTCGACAGGTAGAGGAGGGGATCGCCGCCGGGGCGGAAGGGGATCCCGCCGTAGGTCGTGGGGAGGAAACCTGCGCCGTAGTTGCTCGCCCCGCCGCTGGTGCCGTTGGCACTGGTGAGGACGACATACCCCGGCAGATCCTCGGCCTCGGTCCCCAGCCCGTAGAGCGTCCACGCCCCGAGGCTCGGCCGGCCGAACTGCTGGGACCCGGTGTTCATGAGGATCTGCGCCGGCGCGTGGTTGACGGCGTCGGTGTGGAGGGAGCGGACGAGGCAGATGTCGTCGGCGATGCCGCCGACGTGCGGCAGCAGTTCGCTGACCTCCATCCCCGCGCGGCCGTGGCGCCGGAAGGCGAACTTCGGGCCGAGGAGGGCCGACTTCGGATTGATGAACGCCGCCCGGTATCCGGCCAGCAACTCCGCCGGAGGGAGGCTCCCGCTGCGGCGGACGAGCTCGGGCTTGTGATCGAACAGTTCGAGATGGCTGGGGGCCCCGGCCTGGAAGAGATACACCACGCGCCGTGCCCGCGGGGCATGGTGGGGAGCGCGGGGAGCGAGCGGACGGGCCGCGGCGGCTTCCCGGGAGAGGAGCGCCCCGGCGGCGATGCCCGCCAGGCCGAGGCCACAGTCGCGGAAAAACCAGCGCCGGGTGCGCAGCAGCGCCGCCCGGCCCGCGGCCGCTGGCGGCACAGCACACGGGAGCGGGGCGGGGAGGATGTCCATGGGAGCCTCGTCAGTTCTTCGTGACCGTTTCGTCGAGATTGAGGAGGACGCGGGCGGCGAGCGTCCAGGCGGCGGCATCCTGTGGCGAGGTTCCCGCCGGGAGCGCGGGAAGCGCGTCGACCGCTCCGGTGGCGACCTCGCGGGGATTGAGCCAGCCGTCGGCGAGCCGGCGACGCTGCCCTTCGAGGAACGTCAGCAGCGCGGCCCGCTCGGCGTCGTGCGGCAACCGGCCGGTGCAGAGGAGGAAACCGTGGTCGATGCGGCTGCGGTCGTCACCGCCCCCTTCGCGCAGCACCCGCAGCGCCAGGGCCCGGGCCGCCTCCACGAACACCGGTTCATTGAGCCCCGCCAGCGCCGCCAGCGGGGTGTTGGAGCGCAGGCGGCGGGCACAGGCGACGTCGCCGTTGGGGGAGTCGAACGTGCCCAGGAGCGGGTCGGGCATCGAACGCCGCCGGAACGTGTAGATGCTGCGCCGGTAGCGGTCGGGGCCGGTCGCGGTCGGCCAGTCGATGCGGACGAAGTTGTAGTCGAGCACGTTCTGCGGCACCGGGGGATGGACCCCCGGGCCACCGCCGGCGTGGGTGAGGAGGCCGGCGGCGGAGAGGGCGATGTCGCGGACCACCTCGGCATCGACGCGGAAGCGCGGCCCCCGAGCCAGGAGACGGTTTCCCGGATCGCGGGCCAGGATCTCGGCGGTCGCCTGCGACGACTGCCGGTAGGTGCGGCTGCGGAGGATTTGGGCGATGAGCCGTTTCTGGCTCCAGCCGTGCTCCATGAAGTCGACCGCCAGCCAGTCGAGGAGGTCGCGGTGGAGGGGGACGGCGGCCCGGGTGCCGAAGTCGTCGGGTGTCTCCACCAGGCCGACACCGAAGATCTGCTGCCAGATCCGGTTCACCACGACCCGCGCCGCCAGTGGCGAGCGCCGGTCGACGAGCCAGCGGGCGAACCCCAGCCGATCGGCCGGCGTGTCGGTCGGGAACGGGTGGAGCGCACCGGGCACGTGCGCCGTCACCTCCGCCAGGGGCTTGTTCCACTCCCCACGCTCGAGGAGGTGGGTGCGCCGCCCCCGCCCGGGGGGCCGCGCGGCGAGGTGCATCACGCTCGTGGGACCGGGGGCGGCCCGGGCCCACTGGGCCGCGATCGCGGCGACCTGGGGGGCCAACTCGGGCACCGTCTTCATCCAGGCGGAAAAAAGTGCCGCCTCGTCGCCCGCCGTGCGCCGCGCGGGGTCCGTGCGGATGGCGAGGATTGCCGCATGGTCGATCGGGGGCGCGGCGGGATCTGTGGCTGTGGTGAGGCTGAACCGGCAGCAGCCGAGCATCCGGCTCTGCTGGCGTGGGGCACCTCCCGGAGGCATCCGCAGGGTGAGCTTGAGACGGGTCCCGGCCGGGTGGTCGAGGGGACGCTCGAAACGCACGACGGCCACCGACGGCTGGTGGCGGAGGAGCTCTCCCCGGTCGGACTCCCAGACGGAGTCGGGGTCGCCGTCGACGAGGGCCGCGACTGGGCCCTGGGGGATGCGCCGTTCCGGCTGTTTGCCGTCGGCCGCGGCGGGGCGGACGTCGATCCGTTCGGGGTTGGAGAAATCGGCACTGGGGGCGACGAGTTTCAGCGGTTCCCAGGTCTCGCTGCCGGGCCGTCGCACCGCCGCCGTCAGTTCCGCCAACCCCCACGTGCCGTCGCGCCCGGGACCACCGAGGAACAGGTCGCCGTGGGGCAGGGCCTCGAGTTGCAGCCCCGTGGCCCCGGCCAACGCCGGCTCGGCCTCGAAGATCATCTCCCCGTCGCGGTGGCCGATCATCAAGATCGCGGCATCCTCGAGCTGCGCGGGGTGGGTGAGCAGGCCGCTGCTGCTCATGTCGGCCATGAGGATCGGCGTCCAGGGGGGGAGCCCGGCCGCCACCTCGCGCTCCCAGGCGGCGAGCTCGTCGCGCCACCCGGGCCGGGCGGCCCGGACCTCGTCCCCGAGCGCCGCCACGCGCGCCCGGAGGTCGGCGAGGGTCGCGAGTTGATCGGGCGTGTGGACCCACGAACGCGCTTCCGAGGTGTCGTTGAGGAAGGCGAAGATGCCGTAGTAGTCGTCCTGCGAGAGGGGGTCGAACTTGTGGGCATGGCACTGGGCGCACTGGATGGTGAGGCCGACCACCGCCTTGCCGAGGCAGTCCATGCGGTCGAACAACTCCACCATCCGGAACTCCTCGGCGATGATCGCCCCTTCTTCGTTGAGCATGCTGTTGCGGAGGAAGCCGGTGGCCACGACCTGGTCCTGCGTGGCGGCGGGGAGGAGATCTCCGGCAAGCTGCTCGATGACGAAGCGGTCGTAGGGGAGGTCGCGGTTGAGGGCGGCGATGACCCAGTCGCGCCACGCCCACATCTCGCGCGGCATGTCCTTCTCGTAGCCGTTGGTGTCGGCGTAGCGGGCCAGGTCGAGCCAGTGGCGGCCCCACTTCTCCCCGTAGCGTTCGCTGGCAAGGAGGCTGTCCACCAGGGCGTCCGGATCGGTGGTCGCCGCGGCGGCGACCGCCTCCGGTGTCGGCGGCAGCCCGGTGACGTCGAGATGGATGCGCCGGGAGAGCGTGGCGGGGTCGGCCGGGGGGGAAAACGTCACACCCTCCGCGGCGAGCTTGTCGGCCACGAAAGCATCGATCGGATGAGCCCCGGGATCGTCACCCGGCAGGGGCTGTTGCCGCGGCGGGATGAACGCCCAGTGGTCGGCGTAGGCCGCGCCGGCGCCGATCCACGCCTCGAGGGCCGCGACCTGCGCCGCCGTGAGGGGCTTCTTCGCCGCCGGTGGCGGCATCACGACATCGGGGTCGGTGCTCGTGATCCGGGCCACCAGGGCACTGGTCTCGGGCTGGCCCGGGACGATCGCCGGGGTGCCGGAGTCGCCGCCGGCGAGGGCGGCTTCGCGCCGGTCGAGCCGGAGGCCGGCGGCCCGCGTGCCGGCGTCGCCGCCGTGGCAGTGGGCGCAGTGCTCGGCGAGGATGGGGCGGATGTCGCGTTCGAAATCGGGTTCCGCCGCCGCTTGCGCGCCGGCGAGGCCGACGAGGAGGCCGCACACCACTTCACCGAACCGGGTCGGTAGCCGGCCGCCGGCGGCCACGCGCCGCCACAGCGTTCCAGCCACCCCGCTCTTTCCGACACCACGTTGACCGGAGTGAGACATGACCACCTCCCGATCCCGGCAGCGGGACCCGGGGAGATTTTAGCTCACGGCATGACGAAGACGACGCTGTGGCGCCCGCGCCCGCTGGCGGGGTGAAACCGCCACGGATTTCCCCCCTGCCCGTCAGTCCCGGCGCGTTGGAGGCCCGGAGCCGCCGGCTGGTAGACTCCGCGGCCCGCTTCTCCGGATGTCGCCGCCGTGATCGAACCACGCACGCTCAAGGGCTTCCGCGACCACCTCCCCGCCCAGGCCCTGGCCCGGGAGCGGATCCTCGACGTCGCCCGGCGGGTCTACCGGTCGTACGGCTTCGCCCCCATCGACACGCCGGCCCTCGAGTATCTCGAGATCCTCACCGGCAAGGGGAGCGCCGAAACCGACAAGCAACTCTACTCCTTCACCGACCATGGTGGCCGCCAGGTGGGGATGCGCTTCGATCTCACGGTGCCCTTCGCCCGGTTCGCCGCCCAGCACGTCGCCACCCTCGGCACGCCGTTCAAGCGCTACCACATGGCCACGGTGTGGCGCGGGGAGAACACCCAGCGCGGCCGCTACCGCGAGTTCATGCAGTGCGATTTCGACACCATCGGCACCACCAGCCCGGTGGCCGACCTGGAGACGGTGCTGGTGGTGCACGATCTCCTCGCGGCGATCGGCATCGCCCGGTTCACGATCCGCATCAACGACCGGCGGATCCTCGGTGGGGTCCTCCGCGCGACCGGAGTGGCGGAGCGGTCGACCGACGTGCTGCGCAGCCTCGACAAGCTCGGCAAGGTGCCGCCGGCGGGGGTCGTGGCCGAGATGGTCGGGCACGGCGTGCCGGAGGCCGTGGCCGCGCGGCTCGTGGCGATGGCGGCGCTCGCCGGCCCGCCGCTCGAGGTGCTGGCGGCGGTCGAGCCCCTCGTCGGTGACGATCCCGGGGGGCGGGAGGGGATCGCCGCGGTCCGCGCCCTGCTCGCCGGCGTGGTCCACGCCGGTGTGACCGAGGGACGCGTGGTTGTCGATCCGTCGATCGCCCGGGGGCTCGACTACTACACCGGGATCGTGCTGGAGACCTTCCTCGACGAGTTGCCCACGCTGGGGAGCATCTGCTCCGGTGGCCGCTACGACGATCTCGCCGGCCTGTACACGACGCAGCGGTTGCCGGGGGTGGGGGCGTCGCTGGGGATCGAC
>RFRL01000239.1 GCA_009924545.1 Planctomycetia bacterium
CTCCACGGGGCGGCCTCGGGGCACCCACCCCGGGCATCACGGCTCCGCGACGATTGTAGCCGCGTGGGCCGGTGCTACCATCCGAGCGACCGGCGGTGGTGGCTTCCGTGCCCGAGGTGATGCCGTGCCCGAGCTGCCCGAGGTGGAGACGATGCGGCGCGGGATCGCGGCGCTTGTCGGCGCGCGGATCACGGCGGTGCGGTTCCCGCGCGGGCCCTGCCGGCCGCTGGCCATCACGCCCCCCCCGACGGCGATCGAACGGCGGATCACCAGGGCACCGATCACGGCCATCGAGCGCCACGGCAAACGGCTCTCCATCGCCATCGGGCCGCAGCGGGACGACGGCCGGGGGACGCCGGCGTGGCTGGTGATCGAGCCGCGGATGACCGGTCTCATGCTCCTGGTCGATCCCCCCACGACCGATCACGTGCGGATGGAGATCGACTGCCGCGGGGCGGGGGCCACGCGGCGGCTGCGTTTCTGGGACCAGCGCGGCCTCGGCACGATCCGCCTCGTCGACGCCGCCGGCCTGGCGCGGGCCTGCGGTCCCGACGTGCTCGGCCCCGACGGCTTGGTGATCACCGCGGCCGATTTCCACCATCGGCTGCGAACCTCGCGCCGGGCGTTGAAGGTGGCCCTCCTCGACCAGCGCGTGGTGGCGGGCATCGGCAACATCTACGCCGCGGAAATCCTCCACCGGGCCGGCATCGATCCCCGCACTCCTTGCCGGCGCCTCTCGACGCGGGCGTGGGGGGAGGTGGCCGCCGCGACCAGGAAGATCCTCGCCACCGCCGTCCGCCTCGAGGGCTCGAGCATCGGCGACGAGCTCTACCGCACCGCCGACAACCGCACCGGCCGCTACCAGCGGCTCCACCGCGTCTACGGCCGCGCCGGAGAGCCCTGCCACCGCTGTTCGGGCACGATCGAGCGCATCGAACAGGCGCAGCGCTCGACGTGTTTTTGTCCCGTCTGTCAGCCACGCCGGGGGTGGCCGCATGGAGGAAAGCCGCGCGGAGGGCCAGGAAGGGGGCTCGGGCAGTCGGGCACCCCACGGCGCCGGGCACCGTCGGCCGTCGCCCCGTGATAGAATCGGCCGCACGGTTCCGGTGCGGTTTCCACACTCCGCGGGAGTCCCCCATGCAGCCCTCCGCCGCGTCCCTCTCCCGCCGCAAGTTCATCGCCGGCGCCGCCAGCCTCGCCGCGGGGGCGCCGCTCGTGCGGGCCGACGAGCCGGCCGGCCGCTCCGCCGAGACGATCGCCCAGGCCCTCCATGCCACCCTCTCGCCGAGCCAGCGGGCGGAGGTGTGCTTCCCGTGGGACCATGTCCATCCGAAGTTCGGCTTGCTGCGCACGCGCGTGGGCAACAACTGGAACGCGACGAAGCCGGAACTGGTGAGCGATTTCTTCACCGGCGAGCAGCGCCGGATGGTGCGCGACGTTTTCGAGCAGCTCATCCGGCCAGAGTGGCACGCCCGGATCGACCAGCAGCTCGAGGACGATGCCGGCGGGTTCGGCCACTCGCAGTCGATCGCCCTCATCGGCGAACCGGGCTCGGGGAAGTTCCAGTTCCTGATGACGGGGCGGCACATGACGCTGCGCTGCGACGGCGACTCGGCCGAGCACGTGGCCTTCGGCGGCCCGATCTTCTACGGCCACGATCCCGGCGGCTTCAACGAGGAGGCCACCCACCCCGGCAACGTCTTCTGGGCCCAGGCCCTCGCGGCCAACAAGCTGGCCGCCATGCTCGACGGGCGGCAGCGCGAGATGGCGCTGGTGGCAAAGCAGCCGTCGGAGAGCGCGGTCGGCTTCCGCGGCGGTCGCAACACCCCCGGCATCCCCGTGACCGAGCTGTCGGCCGACCAGAAGGGGGAACTGGAACGCGTGCTGGCGGTGCTCCTCGAACCCTACCGGGCGGGCGACCAGGAGGAGGTGCGCCGCTGCCTCGCCGCGCAAGGGGGCCTGGAAGCCTGCCGCCTCGCCTTCTACCGCGATGGCGACATCGGCAACGACGGCGTGTGGGACTGCTGGCGGCTGGAGGGCCCGGCCTTCGTGTGGCACTACCGCGGCGCACCGCACGTGCACGTGTGGGTCAACATCGCCGATTCCCCCGACGTGCCCACCAACACCTGACCTGGTGGCACCCGACCTGGTGGCACCTGACCTGATGGCCGATTGCTGCATCATCGGCGGCGGGGTGATCGGCCTGTCGCTGGCCCGTGAACTGGCCGGCCGCGGCGCCACCGTGGAGGTGGTGGCGGCGCAGGCCGTTGTCGATGCCGGTCTCGGCCTCCAGTTCGCGGGCCCAGGTCCGGTGGAGGCGGTCGCTCCAGGCCGAGATCCTCACGGCCTGGAGCGACCGCCTCCACCGGACCTGGGCCCGCGAACTGGAGGCCGAGACCGGCATCGACAACGGCCTGCGCCGCTGCGGCGGACTGCATGTGGCCGGGAGTGAGGCGGGCCGCCGGCGGCTCGCTGCGGCGCTGGCCCGGTGGCGTGACCTCGGGATCCGCTGCGAGCGGTTGGACGGCGCGGCACTGGCGGCCCGGGAACCGGCCCTCGCGGGGGCGGTGGCCCGGGGGGTGATCGAAGCCGGCGTGCTCCTGTCCGACGAAGCGCAGATCCGCACGTCGCGGCACCTCGACGCCCTGCACGCCTCGTGCCTGGCACGCGGCGTGACGATCACGCCGGCCACCGTGCACGGCATCGCGGTGACGGGGGACCGGGTCACCGGCGTCGACACCACGGCCGGCACGATCCGCGCCGGGCACTACTGCCTCGCCGCCGGAAGCTGGTCGGGGGGCTTGGCCGCGTCGCTGGGACTCACCCTCGAGACCGTGCCGATCCGCGGGCAAATCGTGCTGGTGCGGCTGCCGCGGCAGGTGCTCGCGTGGATCGTTTCCTTCGGCCTCGACTACCTCGTGCCCCGGCCCGACGGGCGGCTCCTCGTCGGGGCGACGATCGAAGACGTGGGCTTCGCCGCCGACACCACAGCCACCGCCACGGCCGACCTCATGGGAGTGGCACGACGCCTGCTCGGCGACATCCCCGACGAACGGGTGGAACGCACCTGGGCCGGGCTACGCCCCGGCAACGTCGATGGCGTGCCGTCGATCGGTCGGGCGCCGCGCCAGCGCAACGCCTGGGTATCGGCCGGGCATTTCCGCGCCGGCATCCACCAGTCGACCGGCAGCGCCGTGCTGCTGGCCGACATGATCCTCGGGGCTCGGTCGCCCGACCGCCCGGTCTTCGATGACCGTGCGTTCGATCCGGCGCGGCCGGCGCCTGCGGACCCGGGCCACGGCGAGTCGGTGCGCGCCTATCTCGACCGCGTCGCCGAAGCGGTCGCCGCCCCCCCCTGACCGCGGCGGTGGCGTTCAGGCCGCGCTGGCCACGAGCCGGCGGTGGATCGCCTCGATGTCGTGGCCGTCGAGTGGCCGCGTGGGGTCGTCGGCCCCGAGCACGGCTGCCAGATCGGCGAGGCGGACCACGGCGGCGGGGATGCCGGCGGCGATCTCGTGGAGCGTGCGAAGCGCGGCCGGAAGGCAGTCGAGACCTGGATGACGACCACGGACCAGGTCACCCGTCTCCGCCTCGGTGAGCGCCCGGAGCACCGCCCGGATGCGGACCCGGGCATCGAGGGGAGGCGCGCGGTGGAGCAGGGAGAGGAGACGCCCTTGGCCGGCGAGGACCACGCCATCGAAGCGCGGCTGGACCAGCGCCATCGTCACGATCCTCTCGAGTTCGCCGTCGGCGGCGAGATGGGCGTCGTCCACCAGGAGCACGCCGCTGGCCGTGCGCCGGCACTCGATGAGCTGCCGCGCCTCGGTCACCGAACCGGCGATCAAGCCACCGCGGTCGTGGGCACAGCGCCGCCACACCATCTGCAACACGGTGGAGACGCCCGTCCCGGCCGGGCCGCAGAGCACGGCCACGCCACCCGGTTCCTCGATCGCATACACGATGCGCGCCAGTGCCACCTCCTGACCGGCGGTCGGACGCGTGGTGGCGGATGATCGGGGCGTCATGGGGCCGATTCCCGCAGGGGGGGCACGGCCAGCGCGGTGGCTTCCGCAGTGGTCTCGGAGGTGGCCTCGACAGTGGCCAAGAGCGACACGCCGAGTGACTCAAGCGCCGCCGCATGAGCGGGGCAGGGGGGCCGGTCGGCGGGCCTGACGAGAACAACCGCCGCACAACCACACACCTGGCCGACCAGCCGGCGGATGTTGACCGGCCCGGCCGGAAACCAGTTGCCCCCCACCACGAGCACGACGTCGGCGGCGTCGGTGGTGGCATCCCCCGGATGGAGCAGCACCGGGCCCGACCGCTGCGCGACCCGCCACCCGTGTGCGGCCAGCGCGTCGCCAATCCGCGCGGCCAGCGCCCCGGGGCCCACGGTCGTGCCGGCGCCGGCGATGCCGACGACGCGACATCCCTCCTCGGCGATGCGGTCGGCAATCCACACCGCCGATCCGGGGGGCGGAGGTGAAGGCGTGACGAGCGTCTCGGCAGCCATGGGCTCCCCAGGAGGCCTCGGTGCCCCGGTAAGCCGTGGCTCGACACGGGTGGTGGGGGGCACGGCAGCAGCCAGCCCGGCCCCCGGAGGTCCGGGAATGAGCGCGACGCCGAGCCGGGCCACGAAGGCGGCATCGAGTCGATCCATCGCCATCCACGCCCCCGCCGGCACGGTGCTCGAAGGTTGGGTCAGCGCCCGGTCGACCGGCCCGTGGCTGACGCATCGTCCACCCCGCGACCGCGCCTTGAGCCCCTCTGCGGCGGACACCGCGACCAGCGGGGGGGCGGCCGCAGGGTTTCACGGTGTTTCCGCTCCCCCCCGGTCACCTATGATGGAGGGCCCGCCGGACCGGCCGCCGTCATGGTCCGCCGCCTGCCCCCTTTCCCCACACCTCCCCGCCCACCGTATGCCCAGACCCACACTGCACGATGTCCTCCGTGAACGCATCGCCATCCTCGACGGCGCGATGGGGACGATGGTCCACGCCCTCGGTCTCGATGAACAGGGCTTTCGAGGGGACCGGTTCCGCGAGCATGGCCGCGACCTGAAGAACTGCATCGACGTCCTCACGCTCACACAAGGCGACTCGATCCGCGGGATCCATGCGGCCTACCTCGAGGCGGGGGCCGACATCGTCGAAACCAACACCTTCGGCGCCACGAGTGTGGCCCTGGCCGACTTCGGCCTCCAGGCCCACACCCGCGAGCTCAACCTGGCGGCCGCGCGGCTGGCCCGTGAGGCGGCCGACGCCGCCACCGCCCTCACCCCCGACCGGCCGCGCTTCGTGGCCGGGTCGATCGGCCCCACCAACAAGCAGCTCTCCATCGCCGGCAACGTCGCCGACCCGGGCCACCGCGATGTCACCTACGACGAGATGGTGGCCGCCTACCGCGAGCAGATCGAGGCCCTCATCGACGGCGGCGTCGACATCCTCCTCGCCGAAACCGCGTTCGACACCCTCGTCCTCAAGGCCTGCCTCCATGCCATCGAGCGGACGTTCGCCGATCTGGGCCGCTCCCTGCCGGTGATGGCCTCGTTCACGATCTTCGAAGGGGGGCGGACGCTCTCCGCGCAGACGGTCGAGGCTTGCTGGACGAGCATCTCCCACGTCGACCTGCTCTCGGCGGGGATCAACTGCGCCCTCGGTCCGGAGAAACTCCGCACCCACGTCGCCGACCTGGCGCGGATCACGCCACGGCTCGTGAGCTGCTACCCCAACGCCGGCCTCCCCAACGCCCTCGGCGGGTTCGACGAGACGCCGGAGATGATGGCGGGGGTGCTCCGTCAGTTCGCCGAGGAGGGGTGGCTCAACATCGTCGGCGGTTGCTGCGGCACGA
>RFRL01000240.1 GCA_009924545.1 Planctomycetia bacterium
GCGGTCTTGGCAGCCTCGTTCAGCCGTCGGATCTGCTCGATTCGCTGCCGGGTCGCCTGCTTCTCTGCCTCAACCGCCGCCTGTGCGGCCTGTTTGGCCAGTGCGGCCTGTTCTCGTGCGGCGGCCTGTTGCGCCTCCAACGGCGACCGTGCCGCCGACTTGAGTGCCGCTTCGGTCTGCGCGATCTCCTGCCGTAGCTTTGCAAACGCACCGCTGCCGATCTCAAGGCTTGCCAGTTGCGCCTGCTGATCCTTCAGCTTTTGCCGTAGCGCATCAATGCTGTTGGCGACCTTTGTGGTCTCCTGCTGTGCTGTTTGCCCGAATTGTTGCAGGGCCTGCTGGGCACCGGCCTGCTCGACCTTGATGCCTAATACGACCTCGCCGAGGGAGTCTGCCATGGCCTAGCTTGCCGGCAACCTATAGCATGACCTCAGCTCTTGCCGCCGTCGCTAATGCTTCCGTCACCTTTGACGTAGCAACGACCGGCACCGTTGTTGACCCCTTCACCGGCAACGTCCTGCCTCGCACCGAAACCGTCACAGTGACATGCTACCTACGGCAAGGTTCCCCGTCGATCACTGACCTCGCTGGCGTCAACGTGGCCGGTGATACCTTCTCAGGTTATGCCGTGGCGCCGCAGGCATTGGATGCCAGGGTGGTGCCGGGCACGCTTGGGATGCTGACGTTTGCGGGGCAGGCGCCGGCCCGTTGCGTGGTGCAGGAAGCCCGCGGGCCGTATGGCACCACCGGCCTGATCGGTTCGACGTTGCAGCAGGTGCTAGGCGACAAGCTACAGATCGTCCGCTATCGGCAGCAGGCATGAACCTGACGGTCACCACGACATTCAACCCGGGCAACCTTGACCCGTCGCGGTTCATTGCCCGTAGCGCCGAGATCCTGCGGGCCTATGACGCGGTGATCTTCCCGGCATTCAAGGAGGAGATCAAGGCGGCACAATTCAGCTGGCCGAGGCCAACCAAACGCCGCAACGGCGACACCGTGACCAGCCCTCGGGATATTGTCGACACCGGCGATTTCCTTAGCTCGCAGTTCCGACGGCAGGAGGCCCCGTTGAGCTTGAGACTGACCTACACATGGGGCGGCAGAGGCACGGGCGTCAACTATGCCGGCTACATCCTGACCGGGATCCCATCAAGGGGCTACCCGGGCCGGGATTGGATCAAGCCCGTCTTCACGGATCACCCGCTGGATCGATTCTTCGCCACGAACTGGCGGCGGCTTGCCGGTGCTCCCAACAAGCCGCCGAAGCCCTAAGGTCAGGAGACCGTAGCGACCGTCAGGACCGGGGCCGTATCGCCCGAGCCAAACACTGTCGGATCGTCGATCGTCAGGGTATCGCCCACCACGAAGTTGTTGCCACCGGAAACGATCGTGACCGTTTGGATCACGCCCGAACCGTTGACGGTCGTAGTGGCGGTTGCCCCACGGCCCGACGCCTGACCGGCCTTGGGTGTCACCGGCACCAGCGGCACTGCTGTGGTCGCCGCCACCAGCCCGCTGCCGCCATTGGTCACGGTCACGGTGGCAATGGTGTTGCCTTGCTGGTACTTGGCATACACGCCATAACCGTTAAGGGTGCCCGAGACCTTGGCCACGTTGCCGGCCTGAATATCCTCCGACAGGCCCGACACCTGCACGATGCCGGCGACAATCTCCGGGTCATCGCTGCTGCCGTCGGTGACGGGCGATTCACGCCAGATCTGCAGGCACACCCCATCGGCCGACTGCAGGAACGCCCGTTCCATCAGCTTGTAACCAGCCGAGGTAACATCCATGTTCATGCCAAACGGCATCGACCACGAGTTGCCCGACACCAGCTGCTTGGCAAACCCGGCCTCCGTCGCGTAGTCGATTGCATTAACGGTGTCAGAGTTGGAGGTGATGCCAACATTGTCGATGTTGATGATTTCGGTCATCGTGGACCGGCTGGTTGGGATGGCGCTGGCCGTCGAGCCAAGCTTCACCCAAAGCCGGTAGTCATAGGCGACGAAGAAGCCCACGGCAAAGGATCCAGAACTGTCCTAGCTTGCCCTCAATCGGTCAACGAATCCCATGGTGTCGGCCGTGAATCAGCATGTAGGTCAAAGCCGAGCACGTCATGGGCAAGGCCCTCGGTGGCCCGTAGGGCTTCTCTGAGTACCGCGGCGATCAGTTGGTCCTCGACCTCGTTGATCGCCGCCTCAACCGCTGGCCGTTCACCCCATACCGGCAAACTGGCCTTCAGGCGGTTTCGTGCAGCGATGACAGTACGGGCGAGGATGCCCACCTCTGAGTCCTTGCTGCCTTTAGCACTAAGCCCAGCGGCGAGCAGTTCGCCCCTCATCTGGTCCCGCGCTTGCCGTAGGGTCAGACCTTCACCCATCAACCGGCGGGCGAGGTTACCGAGATGCTGGCACGCATCGGTCGACCTGATGCCATAGCCGTGGTCGCGTCGCCAATGGGAGCATTCACCCTCGATCAGGCGGGCGAAGATCGTCGAGAACCGACCCCGGGCAGGATTCCATGCCCGACACGCCTTGATGAAGGCGAAGTCGATGCACGAGAACACGTCCTCGGCCCGCATGTGCCGGTAACGGTTGACGTAACGGCGGCCGAACGCCTTGACCAGGGCGATGTGCTCGACGTACATCTCACCGCAGCGCTTGCGTTCCGCTGGGCTCAGCGGTTCCGCGAGGTGGCCTTGAGTCCTGCGGCGCCGTTGCGGTGCTGCTGGCTCAGGTTCCAGGAGCTGCAGCTGCAACCGTCACGAGCGCACTGCCCGGATTGTACCGCTGCCGGATTGTGGTGAGCTTGTCGTGAGGCAGCCGAGGATGCCAACGAGAGACGGGAGAGCGGTGAGGCAGTCGCGGACGATGGGGGCACCACCACCGCGAAACTCAACGCTCAGCACATCAATCGAGGCCGACTTCAGGTCAGCGTTAGGGATCCCGGGAATCAGCTCATTGAGACTGGCATTGCCACCGGTCAACAGGGTCGGTGTTGTGAGCAGCTCATTGGCCAGGTCGAACGTGGCGGTCTTGACCGGTCCGGGGATCACGGCATTGGTGAAGGACCAATCGCCACACTCGGCATAATCCCGAGGCCAGAGGAGCGCCTGCGTGGTGGTGGCCTTGCTGCCGATGTAGCCAAGCTGGTCCAGGTATGCCGTCGCCTGGATCAATGCCCGGCCCTTGTCGTCGGTCGTGGCCGTAGACCATGCCAGCGTCCCGAGACGGTATTCCGCGATGGCATCAGCGTCAGCGACCGTGAGGTACGAATTGGCTGCAGCGCCGCCGATCGTGGCATCAACGGTGACGGTCATTTGGCGCCATGGGTTGCCCTAGCTTGCCCACTCCTTGATCGCCTTGTCGAGGGTCAGTTTCCCGTCGATCAGGCGCTGTCCCAGCTTCTGGCCGAAGATCGCCCGGGCGGTCTCGGGGTTGTCTTGGATCCAGCTGCTGACCTTCGTGCCAAATCCAATCTGTTCGGTGCCTTGATCACCCGTGGCGAAGCGTTCATCGCCAGCGCCGGCCCTGACGTATGGGATCAGGTAGCAGCGGCAGTTCAGGTGTGGGTCCAGCTTGCTGGTGCCATCAAAGTACCGGCCCGATTCCCCCAGCTTGTAGCGGTTGCCGTCAAGGCCCACACAGATCGGGCATACCCTGGAATCCAGGGTGGCAGTCCACACGAGGCCCTGCGCATCCAGCCACACCGGGTCTGCCTCGATGGCATAGATCATCTGTTGCGCGAAGCTGCCAGATGCATGGACGCCAGACCTGATGGTGGCCTCCACGCTGTTTTCAACGACCCGCACCACAGCCGAGTCGTATTCAGCGAACACCTCACCACCCATCATGGCCAGCCGCTGGACCTTATCGGCCACCAGTGCCGGCAGGCTGACCGTGAGGTTCTCGGCCAGTGGTTTGCCGTTGACGATCGCGGTACTGATGATCTGCGCCGGTTGGCGTGCTGCAGCAGCGGCGCCGGGTGCGGTGAGGGTGCCGCCTGCGGTCTCAACCATCCGTCGGGCGAAAGATTGCTGTTGCTCAATCCATGGCGCCAGTGATTCCTGCAGGTCCGCTAGGATCGGTGCGCCCCAGTCGAGCTGCACCTGGCGGGCGATGGCAGCGGCAAGGGTCGTGATCAGCTGCTGGCGGCCCACGGTGGTCTCCAGCAGGCCGGAATCCTCCACCTGCCGCCTGATGCGTGTCAGGACCGGCGCGAGGGCCTGCAGAGCCTGCCTGATGGCCCGATCTTCAGTCTTGCGTTGCCGGGTCGCATTACGCAGAAATGCTTCTACCTGCGCGTTAAGATCCGCCGCCATTGTTAGCGTCCAGAACTACGACAGAATTCAGCGGCCACCAGCCAGTTCCGCCTTCGTCGTAGGCAAGTTCGAGGACGAAAGAATCCTCTAGTAGTTCGATGGCAATGATCGTAGCGAGGACCGAGGGACGGTCTTCAATGCGTCGGACGCGAGAGCCGATGGTTGGGATCATGGTCATGAGGTTTGGTAGCCGCTGGTCATTACTCGATTCCCAACGCCGCCGCGTGATACGGCAGCAAACATCCCAAGTCCTGGAGACCATGTAATGCCTGTCCAGGGGTTATCTGCTGCTGATGTTCTACTTGTCCATGTGATTCCATCGCTACTTGTCATTACTCGATTTCCAATGCCGGTTATTGAGACGGCAGCAAACATCCCAAGTGATGGAGACCATGTAATGCCTGTCCAGGAGTTATCTGCTGCTGATGTTCTACTTGTCCATGTGATTCCATCGCTACTTGTCATTACTCGATTTCCAGTGCCGTCGCTTGAAACGGCAGCAAACATCCCTAGCTCTGGTGACCATGCAATAGATTGCCAGAGGTTATTTGCTGCTGCTGTTCTACCTGTCCATGTGATTCCATCGCTACTTGTCATTACTCGATTTCCAATGCCGCCGTCTGAGACGACAGCAAACATCCCTAGCTCTGGTGACCATGTAATAGATTGCCAGGCGTTATTTGATGCTGCTGTTCTACCTGTCCATGTGATTCCATCGCTACTTGTCATTACTCGAATTCCACCACCGCTGTCTGAGACGGCAGCAAACATCCCAAGTGATGGTGACCATGCAATGGATTGCCAGGCGGTATCTGCTGCTGATGTTCTACTTGTCCATGTGATTCCATCGCTACTTGTCATTACTCGATTTCCAATGCCGGTGTCTGAGACGGCAGCAAACATCCCAAGTGATGGAGACCATGTAATAGATTGCCAGTTGTTATCTGCTGCTGATGTTCTACTTGTCCATGTGATTCCATCGCTACTTGTCATTACTCGATTTCCAGTGCCGGAGTCTGAGACGGCAGCAAACATCCCAAGTGATGGTGACCATGCAATGGCTCTCCAGCTGTTATCTGCTGCTGATGTTCTAGAGATCCACAGATGGTTGTAAGTTAGCACTGTGCTAGCCTGGCGTCGCAATAGTATCGCTCGCCTTGTTGGAATCGCTAATGTCATAAGCCAGCCTCAAGCGTCATTACCTGCAGGTTAAATACTGTTGCACTCGCAGGCGTAAATCCAGCCCTTGTCTCAAGTTCGCAATATAGCGTGGTGCTGCTGGCTGCCAACTTGATCGCAGTTCCGCAGTAATCCGTCTGCGTGTAAAGGGTGCTGCCTAAATCTTGCACAGCTGCCAAGTCAACAAAACCGCAATAGTTAGCAACTTCGCCACTCACCAGATCAAACACTGCGTTGTCTGCAATCGCCGTCGGTGATGCCGTATAGAAGTGAAGTCGAAACGCTGCCATGCCAGTTGGGATAGACGTGGCACCAATCAATAGCCTTACACTCTGAACGACCACATA
>RFRL01000025.1 GCA_009924545.1 Planctomycetia bacterium
CCCAGCGCGTCATTCGTCTCCCCGGAGTCCATGCCCATGTCGCTCCGCCACGCTCCTCGTCACCGCCCCGTGCCGGGGGCCGGTGCCCTGTTCCTGGCGACGGTGATCGCCCTTGTGACGATCCTCGGGAGTCTGGTCGGCCACCTGCGGGCCGAGCCCCCGGCGGCGGCCGGGATCGCGCTGTCGCTCCGCAGCCAGTCGGCCGGGTCGGCCGACCAGACGTGGTGGCGGACGAGCGAGCGGGCCGTCTCCTGGCCGGCGGCGGCAACCGCGGTGATCGTCTGCGACGTCTGGGACCAACACCACTGCCGGCGTGCCGTGGAACGCCTGGAGGCCTTCGCGCCGCGGATCGCCCTGGTGTGTGCCCGCGTCCGTGCCGCCGGCGGCACCGTGATCCACGCCCCGAGCGACTGCATGCAGACCTACGCCGACCACCCGGCGCGGCGCCGGGTGCAGGAGCTGGTCGCGCGGCAGCTGCCCGCCGGTTTCGTGCCGCCGGACGCCGGACGGTCGGCGTGGTGTGCGGCGCTCGCCGCCGAGGCGGGAGCCGAGTATCCGCTCGACCAGGCGCTCGGGGGCGAGGACGACGAGCCGGCCGCGCATGCCGCGTGGGCGGCGGAACTCGAGCGCCTGGGACGCAACCCGCGCATGCCGTGGAAGGCACAGTCGCCGCTGGTGCCCATTGACGCCGGCGCCGATTTTCTCACCGACGACGGGGCGGAGACGGCGCGCGTCCTCGCCGCCCGTGGGGCCCGTCATGTGATTCTCGTCGGAGTCCACCTCAACATGTGCGTCCTCGGCCGGCCGTTCGGGCTGCGGCGGATGGCGGAGGCGGGCCGCGACGTGGTCCTCGTCCGCGATCTCACCGACACGATGTACGACCCCTCCCAGTGGCCGTGGGTGGACCATTTCACCGGCACCGAGCGGATGATCGACCACGTCGAGCGCCACGTCTGCCCGACGGTCGGCAGCGACCAGTTGATCGGCGGGAAGCCGTTCCGCGCGGCGGAGGACCATCGGCCCACGGTGGCCCTGGTGATCGCCGAGGAGGAATATGGCAGCCACCGCACCCTGCCCGCCTTCGCACGCCGGCGCCTCGGTGCGGCCTTCCGGGTCGTCGAGCACCACGTCGCCGCCGACGATCCCCATGCGATTCCCGGGCTCCTGCACGTTGCCGACGCCGACGTGCTCGTGCTCGCGGCGCGCCGCCGCGGCCTGCCGGCCGGACAGATGGCGGCCTTCAAGGCCTTCCTCGCCGCGGGCAAGCCGGTCGTCGGCATCCGCACCGCCAGCCATGCTTTCGAACCGCGGCCGCCCGTGCCCGACCGGGAGACGTGGCCGGAGATCGACCGCGAGGTGTTCGGCATCGAATACAGCGGCCACTTCGGCAAGGACGTGACCTCCACCCTGCGCATCGTGCCGGCGGCGGTGGCCCATCCGCTGCTCACCGGTCTCCCCGCCGACGGCACCCTGACCCAGGTCGGTTCCCTCTACCGCATTGCCGCGGCCACACCGGCGACCGCGGTGCTGGTCACCGGCGCGATCCCCGGTGAACCTCCGCAACCGGTGCTCACCGAGTTCCGCCGCCCCGACGGTGGCTTGTCGATCTACACCTCGGTGGGCCACCCCGACGATCTCGCCCGGCCCGCGGTGGAGCGGGTCCTGGTCAACGCCATCCACGTGGCCGCCGGGATCGAGCCCCCAGCGGCGCTCGACGACCGCGATCCGTACGATCCGCGCCTCCGGTGGGTGAGCGTGCGTCGCGACGGCGGCGCGTTTCCCAGCGCCGTCGATCTCCGTGCGCGGTTTCCCGGGGAGGGGCGCCCGCTGTGGGCGCGGACGGTTCGTGGTGCCCGACGTGGCTGCCGCCCGCGACGGCCTGATCCTCGAACTGGCCACCGGTGACCGCCTGCCGCCGGCCGCGGTGCAGGCCTGGTACGACGGCCGGCCCCTGGAGACGGTGCCCGCCGTCGGCGGAGAGCCGCTCACCCTTCGCGTACCCGCCGCGATCATCACACCGCATCGTGCCGGCGTGCTCGCCCTGGAGATCGCCACCGACGCCGCCCAGGCGGCCTTCGTGGCCGGCCCGACGACGCTCCGGCGCGGCACGCAGGCTCCCGTCACGCTCGACCGCTGGCAGCTCCGGATCGGGGGGGAGGCGGGCCCGGGCTTCCGCGACATGCCCCTGCCGGCGCAGTTCGGCGGCCCAGCCGACAGCGTGGTGGTGATTGGCGGGGAGGTGCCGCCCGCGGCCGGGGGAGCCGCACCGTGACGGGCCTCGTCGGCAGCGCCGACGTGATCGTGATCGGGGGCGGCGGCATGGGGAGCGCCGCCGCCGCCGAGATCTCCCGCCGCGGCCGGAGCGTGATCCTCCTCGACCGTTTCCCGCCGCCGCACGACCGCGGCAGCTCCCACGGCGAGTCACGCCTCATCCGGCTCGCCTATTTCGAGCATCCCGACTACGTGCCGCTGCTCCACGAGGCATACCGACTGTGGCGGCGGCTGGAGGCGGACGCGGGGCGAGCGCTCCTCACCGAGTCGGGCCTGGTGCTCTGCGGTCCCCCCGACGGCGAGGCGGTGCGCGGCACCCTTCACGCCGCGGCGGTGCACGGCCTGGAGGTGGAGTGCCTCGACGCTGCGACCGGTATGGCACGCCACCCCGGGCTGCGCCTCCCCGCCGACTGGGTCGTGGTGCACGAGCCGCGCGGTGGCTGGCTGCGCGTCGAGGACTGCGTTCGCGCCGGGCTCGACATAGCCGTGCGGTATGGCGCGCGGTTGGAGACCCCCGTCACGGTGCGCGGGTGGAGCCCCGCCGGGAGTGCGTTCGTCGTCGACACCGATCGGGGCCGCTATGCCGCGGAGCGACTGGTGATCGCCGCCGGCCCGTGGGCCGGGCCGCTCATCGACCTGCCGGCGCTTCCCCTCGTCGTGCTCCGCAAGGGGCTGTTCTGGTTCCAGCCGGCGGTGGAGCATCGTGGGGCACTTGCCGCCGGGGCATTTCCCTGCTTCGCCTTCGACACCCCGGCGGGGTTCTACTATGGTTTTCCGGCCATCGAAGGTGGCGCGGTGAAGGTGGCCGAGCACAGTGGCGGGACGGTCGTCACCGATCCGCTCACGGTGGACCGGGGCATCGACGCCGGGGAACTGGCCCGGGTGACGGGGATCCTCGCCGTCCACCTTCCGGCCGCGTCCGGGCCAGTCGTCGCTGCCGCGACCTGCCTCTACACGATGTCGCCCGACGGCCACTTCATCCTCGGCCTCCATCCACGGCATCCCGGCGTGGCGCTCGCCGCCGGGTTCTCGGGGCATGGCTTCAAGTTCGCAAGCGTCGTCGGCGCGATCCTCGCCGACCTCGCCCTCGGGGGGGCGACCGACCTCCCGATCGGCTTCCTGTCGCCGGAGCGGTTCGGCGGTTGAGTGGCGCGCAACGCTGAAAACTGATCTCGGTCGGGCTGCGGCGGCCCGCTACCCTCCCCTGCCCCGTGTCATGAGGGAGGCCGATCGATGGTGCACCCGCACCCGGTGTGGAAACGCAGTGGTCAGCTGGTGGCGCTGGTGGTCGTGGCGGCCGCCGGCTGCCGCGGAACCCAGTTCGCCCGCATCGTCCAGCCGGGTGACCGGCAATTGATGGGCAGCCACCAGGCCGGCCAGGAGACGTTCCGGCCGCTGGTGAACGAGGCCCTGGCCAAGCTCCTCGCGCGCCACTGCGAGGATCCCGTCCGCCAGGTGTCGTTCGAGGGCGTGGAGGATGTGCCGCCACCGCGCAAGCGGATCTGCTTCGTCGGTGTGGAGAACACCAGTGCCGAGGACATCGGTGATTTCAAGGAGCAGGTCTACGAGATCATCGACCAGCGGATCCTCGAGAGCCAGCTCTTCGAGTCGCTCAACCGCCGTGCGGTCGATGCCGGACTCCGTGACAGCCGGCTCCGCCCCGACGAGCTCCTCGTCCCCGAGCAGATGCGGGATTTCGCCGCCACGATGGAGAGCCAGCCAGGGGCAGCCGATCGACTACCTCCTCTACGCCCGGCTCACCAGCGGCACGACGCAGTCCAACCGCGACTACCAGCGCGACTACCTCCTCACCCTCGAGTTGATCGACGTCCGCACCGGGCACTACGACAAGCAGTCGGCGGAGATCTCCAAGGGCTACCACCACAGCCGGTTGTCGCGGTGGCGGGCGACCACACCGTTCCAGCGCGACTGAACGGGAGCTGGTGATGGCCGCTCCGCTCCCCCGGCTGGTGACGGTCGTCCTGGTGCTGACGGTGGCCAGCGGCTGCGTTTCCCACGTCGCCCGGCTGGAGCCGGTGCGTGCGGCGTTTCACCGCGGCGACCTCGCGGAGGCGGAGCGGCTCCTCGCCCGCGACGCCGCGGCCCATCCGGAGGACGGCAGCGCCATCGCCCTCGACCGTGCCACCGTGGTGCTCGCCGCCGGCCGGCCGGCCGAGGCGGAGCGGATCCTGCGCGACGTGCGCGACGAGTTCGACCGGTTGGAGGGGGTCGATCCCACCGCGGGGGTCATGGTGCTGGCGCGCGACGACGTGGCCGCCGGGTATCCGGGTGAAGACCACGAAAAGGTGCTCGTGCGGGCGCTCCTGGCCGTGGCCAATCTCCTCCAGGACGGCGACGACGCCGAAGCCTACGCGCTCCAGGTCGCGGCCAAGCAGCGGGAGATCGTCCTGGCGGCGGCGGGCACCGACGGCACGAATCCGAAGGCGGTGTACCCGCAGGTCGCCTTCGGCTCGTGGCTCCGGGGCACGATCCGCGAAGCGACCCACCGCGACTACGACGACGCCGCGCGGTCGTATGCCGAGCTCGTGTCGTGGCAGCCCGAATTTCCGCGGGGCACCGAGCTCGTCGCCCGGGCCCGCGGCGGTCGCCACTCCACCCGCGGCCATGGCGTGGTCCATGTGATCGCGATGGTGGGGCACGGACCCTTCAAGGCCGACGTCGTCGAGGTGCCCTCGACCCTGTCGCTGGCCATCGCCGGTGACCTGCTGGCCGGCCCCTTCGCCGGCACGCTCCCGGCCGTGGCGGCGCCGGTGCGCGTGCCGCGCTTGGTGGTCGCGGCGGGCCGGGCGGCGGCGGTGGACGTGGCCGTGGACGGCACTGCCGCCGGCCGCAGCGAGACGGTGACGAGCGTCTCGCGCCTGGCGCTGGCGCAGCACGAGGCGGTGCTCCCCACGATCGTCGCCCGGGCGGTGGCACGCCGGGCGCTCAAGTCGGGCGCGGTGTTCGGGGTGAATCAGGGCCTGGGCCTCGAGGGCACGCTCCCGGGGGTGGCGGTCGACTTGGCGGGTGTGGCCTGGCAGGCGAGCGAGAAACCCGACACGCGCTGCTGGGGACTGCTTCCCGACTCGATCCAGGTGCTGCGTGTCGAACTGCCCGAGGGGCCGCACCGGCTCAGCTTGACCGCGGTGGACGGTGCCGGGCACGTCTTCGGTGACGGGTGCAGCCTCCCCGTGAACGTGGCCGACGGCCGCAACACCTATTGTCTCGTCCACGCCACCGACGCCGGCATCATCGGCACGCCGCTGGCCGATGCCGCTCCGCCGGGTGGCCATGGGCCGGCGGAAAGTTCCGCGGGCCGTTGACGCGGCGCGGCCTCCACTCAGGCTCGACGGGGCGGGCCGCCCGCACGCCGTTCGGCCGGGAACCTCCTGGAGAAACCGCGTCAATCGACGTCGGCCGCACGGAAAAAGGCCTCCCATTCCGCCCGCGTCGGCAACGATGGCTGGGCACCGCCCCGCGTGGCCGCCAGCGCCCCGGCTGCCGCCGCCCGCCGCGCCGCTTCCCGCGGTGCCATGCCGCCAGCCAGGCAGACCGCCAGCGCCCCGGTGAAGGCGTCGCCCGCTGCGGTGGTGTCGACGGCGGAGACCGGAAATGCCGGCACGGTTTCGGCGCCGGCGTCATCGACCAGCACCGCGCCCTGCGCGCCGAGCGTGACCACGACCAGGCCCGGCCCGTGCGCCCGCAGCGTGCGGGCCGCGGCCGTGGCGGAGGCCTCGTCGGCGACGGCGATGCCGGTGAGCCGAGTCGCCTCCGCGGCGTTGGGCTTGAGGATCGTCGTCCGGCCGAGGAGGCCCACGGGAAGGCCTTCCTCCGGCACCGGCGCCGGGTCGAGGAGCACCGGAACCCCCGCCGCCTGGGCGACACCAGCGGCGTAGAGCACGGCCTCGAGTGGCACTTCGAGTTGGAGCACGAGGAGGTCGGCGGTGCGGATGATGCCGGCGGCGCGGTCGATGTCGGCACATGAGAGCAGGCCGTTGGCTCCGGGGGCCACGGCGATGGCGTTCTCCCCCCGGTCGTCGACAAGGATCAGCGCCACCCCCGACACGGCGGTGGGGTCCTGGTGGCAGTGGTCGGTGGCCACGCCCGCCGCGGTGCAGGCCGCCAGTGCCGCGGCACCGAAGGCATCCTGCCCCACCCGGGCCACGAAGCTGACATCGGCCCCGAGTCGCGCGGCCGCGACCGCCTGGTTGGCCCCCTTCCCGCCGGCCGCCTGGAGGAACGCTCCGCCGAGGACGGTCTCACCCGGTGCCGGGATCCGCCGGCAGCGGACGACCAGGTCGGTGTTGGCACTCCCCACGACCACGATCCGCGGCGCCTTCATCGGCTGGTCTCCCCGGTGCCAGCAGGCTGTGGCCAGACAGCCTGCGGCACCTCAGGGATGAGGTTCCGGGAGCTCAGCTCCCGTGAAGACCGGAGGTTTTCGCGTGGACAAAGGCCACGGAGGGACTTTGGCCACGGGCCGCTCGGACGCGCACCCGGTTCACGTGCTGAACACATCGAGCCGCCCTCCGGAACCGACGCCGACCGTGGCGGCCCGTGCCGACAGTTCGTCGAGCGCGCGACGGCCGACGGGGCCCAGGTCGAGCGTCCACTGGTTGACGTACAGATCGACGTGTTGGAAGAGGACGGCGTCGTCGTGTTCCTGGGCATGGGCCCGCATCGTGGGCAGGACCGCGGCCCGGTCGGCCAGCGCCAAGCGCAGCGAGTCGTGGATCACCGCCTGCACGGTGGCGATCGTCTCCGCGGGCAGGCCCCGCCTGGCGACGATGCCGCCCAGCGGAAGGGGGCAGCCCGTCGCCGTCTCCCAGCGGGTGCCCAGATCCTCGACGAGCGTCAGCCCCTGCTGCCGCCACGTGAAACGCCCCTCGTGGATGCAGACGCCGAAGTCGGCCTGCCGGGCCTGGAGCCGGGGCATGATCGCGGAGAACACCACCTGCTCCACCCGGGTGGAGTGCGGATGGAACAAGCCGAAAAGGAGCGTCGCGGTGGTGTGCCTCCCGGGGCAGAGCGTGAGCTGCTCCGGCCGGGATGGTGCGGTGCCCGGCACCGCGGCCAGGAGGAGCGGCCCCACGCCGAAGCCGAGGGCCGACCCGCTGGGCAGCACGACCACGTCGTGGGCCACCGTGAGGGCGGCGGCGAAGCTCGCCTTGCAGATGTCGAACGCGCCACGGAGAAGCCCGGCGTTGAGCTGCTCGATGTCGAGAAGCTCGATCTCGAAGCGCAGGCCGCGGCGGTCAACCGCACCGGTGAGCAGCCCGTGGAAGGCGAAGGTGTCGTTGGGGCAGGTGGAGATCGCCAGCCGCACGGGGCGCGTCATGGGGCGCGTTCCAGGAGGGGGCGGAGGATGGCGGCGGCGGCGGCGAGGGCGGCCGGGATCCGCCACCCGCGCGTGTCGCGGTCGCCGGCGGTGTTGGAGATGCCGCGGATGATCGTGCAGGGCACCGCCGCCAGGCGGCAGGCGAGGGCCACCGCGAACCCCTCCATGTCTTCGGCGACCGCCGTGGGGAACAGCGTTCGGCGGAGCCGCACGTCGTCGTCATCCCCGGCGGCGGCGGCCACCGTGAGCAACAGTGGGGCCCGCGCCACGCTGTCGGGCAGGGTGTCAGCCGGGGGCAGCGCGAGGGGCAACAGATCGCCGATCGCCGAGCCGGGGTCGGGTGGATCACCGGGCCACTGCGGCCAGCCGAGCGGCTGGGCGGGGATGAAGCGGGCGCCGCTCCCCGCCCCGATCCCGTGGCAGGCCACAGCCGCGAACACGGCCGCCGCACCGACGTCGAGATCATCAGCGAGCCGCCCGGCGATCCCCACGAGCGTCACCTGCCGGGGCCGGTGGGTGGCGACGAGCTGCGCCGTGCGCGCCGCGGCGGCCGCGATGCCGAAACCGCACAGTTCCACGCGGAGGTCGGCCCGCGGCCAGGAGCCGACCAGCGGCGCAAGTCCGTCGCGCTCCAGCGCCGTGGGAACGAGGATCAGGTGCGGCGCCATGAAACAAATCGACCCGGGGTATCGGATTGCTGCCGGTGGTCCGGGTGCGTCACCGCCCGCTGCCCACCGCCACCGGGATAGTTTAGGCGTCGCCCTCCAGCCGGCACGCCGAAGACCTTCCCGGTCAGCCGCGGCACCCCAACTCCGCCATGATCCGGGCCGTGCCGTCGTGCGCTTCCGCCACCCACTCCACGATCCGGGCCGGATCGGGTGCGAACTCGAGTTCCACGCTCACCGTGCCGTCGTAGCCGGTGTCGCGGATCGCCGCCAGGTAGTCGGCGATCGGCGTCACCCCGCGGCCCGGTGGCAGGTCGCCGTGGACCTTGCCGTCGCAGTCGGAGAGATGGACGTGCTCGATGCGCCCCGCGAGGCGGGCGATCTCCGCCGGCGGCGTGCGCACGATGTGGAGATGGGAGATGTCGCAGTTGGCCCGGACGGTGTCGGGCATCCCCGTCTCGTCGAGGAGCCGGAGCATGCTGTCGATGGAGTTGACCAGCGACATGTGGAACGGCTCGAGCTCGATGGCGATCCGCACCCCCGTGTCGCGGGCGTGGGCGCCGAGCTGGCGGCAGGCGTCGACGGCCAGATCCCACTGCTCCTGCGCCGGCACGCACTCCTTCTGCCAGACGTACTCCCCGAGCACGAGGAGGAGATTGGTGCAGCCGTACTCCGCGCACAGGTCGAGATGGGCCTTCGTGCGCGCCAGATGGCAGTCGCGGATCGGCGGATTCCAGTCGACGAGGCCCAGCGACACGCAGCACAGGCTCACGATCGGCAGGTCGAGGTCACGGCACACCGCGGGGATGAGACGCCGCTCCTCGGCCGACATCACCAGCGGGTCGGCGAGGAGGTCGACCGAGTCGAAGCCGAGCGCCTTGGTCTGCTCCAGCCCGAAACGAGTGCCCTTCCCCGCCTGCGCGAACGCGGAGTTGATCAGTCCCAGTCGCATCGTGACTCCTCCCCGGGGAACGTCCTATCGGCCGGCCGGTCAGCCCCGTCCGGCGGCATCTTCGCCGATGATCTCCCGCGGGTCCACCGCGCGGTGCTCGTGGGCGGAACGGTAGGCGGCATCGACGAGGGCCATCGTGAACAGGTTGTCGGCGCCGGTGCACGTCGCCGGCGATGTGCCCTCCAGATCGCGGAGCAGCTCCGCCATCGGCCCGACGAAGGCGTCGGGAAACCACGCCTCCGGCCAGCGCGGCCGGTGCCAGCCGCCGTTGGTGGTCGTCCAGTCGAGGGTCGATGGTGTGTGGACCGGCCAGCCCGGCCAGCCGATCGTGCCCAGCGCCATGCCGCGCGTGCCCTCCACCCGGAAGCGCACGAACGAGTCGGATTCCGCTCCCTCGCGGGCCGGCCCCGCCCACACGTCTTCGAGGGTCGTGCACACGAGCCCCGAGTCGTATTCGAGCACCGAGGTGCAGATGCCGTCGGTGTGGGTGAACCGGGTGCCGGTCCGCGGATCGGGGCGCGTGGCGGTGAAGATCCGCCGGGGGTCGCCGAACCAACTCCGCAGGCAGTCGAGGTGGTGGATCGACATGATGCGCAGCGTCACCCATCCCTGCCGTTCCTGCCAGTCCATCCAGTGGGGGATGGCGCGTAATTCAACCGTGGCCAGCACCGGTTCACCCAGCGTGCCGGCGTGAAGGAGGTGGCGGCAGGCGGCCACGGCATGGTCGTGGCGCATGTTCTGGTTGACGACGAGCGCCTGCCCCGCGGCGGTGCACGCGCGCACCACGGCCGCCGCCAGGGCGTGGCTGCCGGCGAGCGGCTTCTGCGCGAGGATGCCACGGATGTGGGGCCGTTCCGCCGCCGCGAAGATCAGCGCCGGTTGGACGTCGGGGGGCACGGCGATATCGACGACCGTGATGCCCGGATCGTCGAGGAGCGCGGTGACCGACTCGTGGACGCGGGGGATGTCGTGGCGCGTGGCCACGGCCCGGGCCGCCTCGGGGCGCCGCGACGCGATGGCGGCGACGTTGAACCCCGCCGCCCGGTAGGCCGGGAGATGGCAGTCGGCCATGATGAACCCCGCCCCGATGCAGCCGATCGGCACCCGGCGGTCGCGCGGGAGCGGTGGCAGGTGGTCGGGGTGGGCGCCTGCGGGAGCGTGCATGGAAGTGGTTCCGTCAGCGCCCGTCGGCCGGGGTCCGGGCCGAGTGGTCGCGGCTCGCCTCCAGCCAGGCGACGTCGGCCGATGAGTCGGCGAACCGGCGGATCCCCACCTCGCGGATCCGGGCGTCGGGAACGACGTCGAGCGGCGTGTAGCGCGGGTGGTGCGCGTCCTTGTAGGGGTCGTTGCGCGCGGCGTTGTAGCAGCAGATCATCGACCAGCGCGGCTCGTCGGAGCGGTTCATGTCGGAGCGGTGGAGGAGGTTGGCATGGAAGAAGATCGTGTCGCCCGGCTCCATCTCGCAGTACACCAGGGGCAGGCGCTCGAGGACCGCGGTCACCCGTTCCATGTCGGCTCCGGCCTGGTCACCCGACTGGACGTGGTCGATGCGCCCCAGTTCGTGCGACCGGGGGATCACCTGGAGGCAGCCGTTGGCGCGCGTGGCACCGTCCACGGCGATCGAGGCACTGGTGAGGAGCGGCCAGAGGACGCCGTTGCGGTACCAGTAGCCGTAGTCCTGGTGCCAGGTCCAGGCCCCGCCGACCTTCGGGTCCTTCATGATCATCTTCGAGTGGTAGTGGTAGACCTCCCCACCGAGCAGCGCCTCGGCGGAACGCACGATCCGTTCGCAGCGGGCGAACATCCCGTAGATGCCGTCGCCGGGATGGTTCCACAGCGACAGGCGCACCGTGCCCCCCTCGCCGTCGGCCCGGCCGAAGGCGTGGCGGTCGAGCTCGCGATCCTCCTTGGCGGCCCGGCGCAACAGGTCGATCTCGTCGGGGGCGAAGAAGCCCCGGGCGATGCAGAACCCCTCGCGGTGGTATGCGGTGATCTGGTCGGCGGTGAGCATGCCTGCGGTCTCCCCGGAACGCGGTCCCCTTGGCCGGCCAGCAGCCTACCAAGCAGAGGTCGACTCGCCGCGCGCCGCTGCCCGCCCGGCTCACCGGGTATGGCGGGTCAGCGCCCCGGCCGGAGGTGCCGGTCGAACCAGCGGCCGAAGTGGATGAGGTCGAAGAGCATCGTCGGCCAGCCGTGGCCGCCGCCCCGGTGGACCACCAGATCGACCGTGGCACCGACCTCGCGGGCCCGGGCCTGGAACCGCTGCGACTGGTCGAGCGGCACGAGGGTGTCGGCATCGCCGTGGTAGATGAGGGTCGGGGGCAGGTCGGCCACGAGAAAGAACAACGGCGACAGCTCGCGGCCGCTGACCCGCCAGCGCTCCAGATCGACCGGGTCCTGCTCGAGCCCCGCGCGGAAGCTCTTCGGAGGACCGCCGTCGCCGGGATTCTCGGTGGAGGTGCCGAGGTCGAGGAGGTCGGTGACGGGATAGAAGATCGCCACCGCCTGCACGGCGCTCGAAAGCCGGTCGATCGGGTCGGAGGCCGCGGGATCGCCCGGACCGCCGCGCGTGGCCACCATGAGGGCGAGGTGGCCGCCGGCCGAACCGCCGGTGACGCCGATCCGGTCGGGGTCGATGCCGTGATCGGCGGCCCGGGCGCGGATGGCGCGCACCGCCCGGTGCGAGTCGGCGACGATCTCGCGGATCGTGGCCGTGGGCTGCGACACGTGGTGCACGGGAAACACCGTGTAGCCGCGGCGCAGGAGCGGCGCGAGAACGACGCGGCTGAAATCACCGGGGCCGCCCGAGCGCCAGCCGCCGCTGGTGAAGTAGACGATCCCCAGCCCGTTGGGCGCCGTTCCCAGCCCAGTCGACGCCGCGGGGCGGACGACGTCGTAGGTGAGCATGTCGCCGCGCCGCTCGCCGTAGACCACTCCGGTCTCGACGGTCATCGCCGGGTGGTAGTAGCCCCACGCGGCGGCGATCGCGATGCCCGCCACGGCCACGAGCCCCAGGAGGCCGAGCAACAGCCAGGTGAGCACGCGGAGCACGGGTCGGCCACGGCGCCGTGGCTCCGGCCGGTCGGGATGCGCGGTGTCGAGCGGGGCGTGGCCGCTGGAGAACGGGCTGGCGGCGGGCGGCTCGGGGGCGCTGGCGTCGTCGGCGGGCACGGCAGGTCTCCTGGAGCGAACGGGACGTACGCCACCCCCGGGGTGCGCGCCGCTCAATCCTCCGGTTTTTCCCCTTCCGGGGCCATCTTCACCAGGCGCGGGTCGAAGCGTGCGACCGTTTCCACGAGATCGGCCTGGGCGGCCATCACCGCGTGGATGTCCTTGTAGGCGTGCGGCACTTCGTCGATGCCGGCGCTGATGAGGCGCACCCCACGCTCCTCGAGGAGCGGCCGGATCTCCTTCCAGCGGTAGGTCTCCCGGGCCTTCGTCCGGCTCATGCGCCGCCCGGCCCCGTGGCTGGCGGAGTGGAGCGCGCCGGCCACGCCGCGCCCGCGGACGAGGAACCCCGGTGCGGCCATCGAGCCGGGAATGATCCCCAGCACCCCCGCCCCCGCCGGCGTCGCCCCCTTGCGGTGGACGATCACGCGGCGACGCGTGCCGTCGATCTCGTGCTCCTCCTCCCAGGCAAAGTTGTGGTGGTTCTCCACGTCGAGGAGCACCTCGGCTCCGAGGTGGGCGACGACGTGGCGGTGGATGCAGGCATGATTGGCGGCGGCGTAGCGGCCCATCAGGTTCATCGCCGCCCAGTACTCGCGCCCCGCGTCGCTGTCGAGTGCCAGCCACGCCAGGTGCCGCATCGCGCCGGGGAGGTCGCGGCAGCGGTCCATCGCCAGGCGCGAGTAGTGGTCGCAGACCGCGGCCCCGGTGCCGCGCGACCCGGAATGGGAAAGAAGGGCGAGGAACGTGCCGCCGTCGGCGAGCCCGAGCCGGGCCGCCTCGTCCGCCGCCACGGTGAACGTGCCGAACTCGACGAAGTGGTTGCCGCTGCCGCTCGTGCCGAGTTGGACTCGCGCCCGGTCGCGGTGCTTGTGTGTGACCGGCGACACGCTCCAGTCGTCGTCGAGGACCGGGTGATCCCGCGGTCGGGTCCGGCTCGGATCACCGCGCTTGCCAAACTCCGCGCCGACGCCGAAGCGTGTTTCCGCCTCGAGGGCCCGGGTGAGGCGGTCGGCCCTGGTGTCGAGCCACTCCGGCGGCAGGTCGAGCACGGAGAGCTTCATCCGGCAGGCGATGTCGACGCCCACGGCGTAGGGGATCACGGCCCCCGCGGTGGCCAGCACCCCGCCGATCGGCAGGCCGTAGCCGACGTGGGCATCGGCCATGAGGGCCCCGGCCACGGCCACCGGCAGGCGCATGGCGGCCTGCATCTGGCCGACCGCGTCGGGCTCGAGACCCGTGCCCCACTGTCGCCACGGCAGTGGCTCGTCGCGCGGGCGCACGGCCGCCAGGCCGGCGGCCTCGGTGGCGCGGTGATCGCGGAGCGCCGCCGCCAGGGCACCGAAATGCGGATCGTCGAGGAAGGCCTCGGGGGCGGCGATGATCCCGGTGACCACGCGCTGGGTGTCGGCGGCAGCACGCCCGGCGCGGTGCGCTTCGCCGATCAGTCCGCCCGCCTGGGCCACCAGCCCCACGGGGATCCCCAGCCGGGCGAGACTTTTGGCGTTCATCCCCGCAGCCTACCGCGCGGCGGGTGATGGGCGTTGCCGGCTGCGTGCCCGGGGAGCAGACTGGTGGCGATGTGGCCGGCGCGGGCCGGTGGAGTCGACCCTGGGGAGGCGGTGCCATGGGAGCGCGGACAGGTCGGGGGGGATCGCTGCCAGCGGAGCGGCGGCCCGGGACACGGCCTGGGGAGCAGCGCGGCGTGGATC
The DNA here is from genome assembly GCA_009924545.1 of Planctomycetia bacterium. Lineage (GTDB taxonomy): Bacteria > Planctomycetota > Planctomycetia > Pirellulales > UBA1268 > F1-20-MAGs016. The sequence continues at coordinate 14,107 of RFRL01000025.1, forward strand.
ACGCCGGCCACGGTGCTTCCGCCGGGGGCCTGAGCCGGCGCGGCCTCCTCGGCGGTGGTGTGGCGGTGGGGCTCTCCGCGCTGGGCTGGTCGCGGGCCCTGGGGGCCAACGAACGCGTGCGCATCGCCTCGATCGGCTGCGGCGGCAAGGGGTCCTCCGACCTCATCGACACCGCCAAGAGCCCGCACGCCGACGTCGTCGCCCTGTGCGACATCGACGAGTCGAAGGGGCACTTGGGGAACGCCGCCGAGAAGTTCCCCATGGCCAAGACGTTCACCGACTGGCGCCGGCTGTTCGACGACCGGGCGCTGTGCGATGCGGTCATCGTCTCCACCCCCGACCACATGCACTGCGCGCCGGCGCTCGCCGCGCTCCATCTCGGCAAGCACGTCCAGTGCCAGAAGCCGCTCGCGCACACCGTCTTCGAGGCGCGGCAACTGCGCACCGCGGCGGAGCGCTTCGGGCTCGTCACCCAGATGGGCAACCAGATCCAGTCGCATCCGGCCTACCGTACGGCCGTGAAGCTCGTCCACGACGGCACGATCGGCAAGGTGAAGGAGGTCCACTCCTGGCAGGCGGGCGGGATGCCGTGGCGCAAGGTCGAGGATCGGCCGGCGGGTGGCGCCGACGTGCCGGCCGGCGTCCACTGGGACGAGTGGCTCGGCGTTGCCGCCGCGCGGCCGTTCCAGCCGGAGATCTATCATCCCTTCAACTGGCGCGCCTGGCAGGAGTTCGCCAACGGCCAACTCGGCGACTTCGGCTGCCACATCCTCGATCCGGTGTTCATGGCGGTGGGGCTCACCGCGCCGACGGCGATCGAGGCGGAGGCCACGCCGATGAACCACGAAGTGTGGTACACGAAGTCCACCGTGCGCTGGCTGTTCCCCGGCACGCCGCGCACGGCGGGGCCGACGATCCGGGTCACCTGGTACGACGGTCAGGGGCACAAGCCGTCGCTCGACGCGCTCGGTCTCACGGAGGGCGACCTGCCCCCCGGCAAAGACGGCGCCCCCGGGGCGCTGCCCGGTTCCGGCTCGGTGCTCCTGGGGACGGAGGCCAGTCTCGTGGTGCCCCACGTGGGGATGCCGTACCACGTTCCGGCCGCCCGGTTCGCCGGGGTGGCGATCGAGCCGGAGCCGGCCCGCGACCACTACACGAGCTGGATCGACGCCATCCGCGGCACCGACCGGACGACGAGCCATTTCGGCTACGCCGGTCCACTCACCGAGACGGTCCTCCTGGGCACGATCGCCATCCGTCATCCCCATGTGCGGCTCGGCTGGGATGCCGCGGCGCTGTCGCTCACCGGACCGGCGGGGGCCAGCGGCTGGCTGACGAAGGCTTACCGCGGCGGTTGGCAGCCGGCGTGGGTGTGAGGGTCAGGCCGGACGGAAGCCGACGCGCACCGCGCCGGGGCGACCCGCGGCGGCCACCGCGGCGGCATGGTCGGCGAGCGTGAACCAAGGGCCGACGAGCCGCGCCAGGCCGTGGTCGGCGGGGAGACCTGCGAGCCACGAGACTGCAGCGGCCAGGTGGGCCGGGGCGTAGTTGTGGATGCCGCCGATGGCGAGGCAGCGGCGGACGGCCTGCTCCATGTCGAAGGGCACGGGCGCCGCCGGGAACACCGCCCCCACGAGGGCCACCCGCGCCCCGATGGCCAGCCGCGGTGCAACCAGTGCCCACACGCCCGGCTGGCCGGAGGCCTCGAGCCACAGGTCGATCTCTCCGGCGAGCGCGGGCTCTCCGGCGAGCGCGGGCTCTCCGGCGAGCGCGGGCTCTCCGGCGAGCGCGGGCTCTCCGGCGAGCGCGGGCTCTCCGGCGAGAACGGGCAAGCCGTCGGGGGGCACGGCCGCGGTGGCCCCGAGCGTCATGGCCAGTTCCCGGCGCTCCGCCACCGGATCGACCACGACGACGTCCGCGGCGTGGCGCGACCGTGCCAGCGCCGCCGCCGTCAGGCCGAGGAGACCACCCCCGGTGATCATCACGCGCCGGCCGGCCGCACGCCCGAGGAACTCCCAGGCGTTGATCACCGTGGCCGTGGCGCAGGAGGCGGGGGCCGCCAGTGACGCCGGCAGGTGCTCGGGCAGCCGGACCAGTGCCGTGCGCGGATCGAGCAGCACCCAGGTGGCGAGCCCACCGGTCCACGCGCGCCGGTCGCGGAACGGTTCGTGCCCGTACTTGATCCCGGCGGGGCACTTCTGCGGCAGGCCGGCCCGGCAGCGCGGGCAGACGCCGCACGCGGCCACGACCGCCCAGGTGATTCGGTCCCCCGCCGCGAGCGTGTGCCCCGCCACGTCGCGCGGGGCCGGACCCGGGCCCCAGGCCACGATCCGCCCCACCGTCTCATGGCCGAGCACCGTCGGCGTGACGGTGGAACGCCGCCCGTGGAGGGTGTGGAGATCGCTGGCGCAGAGGGTCGCGGCCTCGACCTCGACCACGATCTCCCCCGGGGCGGGATCGGGGCGCCGCTGCTCCACCAGGCGCAGCCCGGTGCCCGGCCCGTCGAACAGGAGTGCCGCACCGATCGCGTCGTGGACCGCGCTCATCGCGACCTTTCGGCACCGTCCGGGAGGCCGCGCAGGCAGAACCCCCAGGCGGCGGCCACGAGGGCGAGTCCCACCACCGCACTCCCCGCCACCAGCGCGGGGAAGGAGCGTCCCAGGGCCTCCGGATCGGTGGCTCCGCTCCCCGCGGCGACTTTGAGGAGCAGCACGGCGACGTAGCCGAGATACCCGAACGAGTCGGCCAACTGGAGGAGGTAGGTGCTCGTCCCCCGGTCCCGGCTCACGGCGAGGAGTCGTTCGAAGAGACTGACGTGGACCGCCACGTAGGGCAGGTAGACACCCACCCCCACGAGGATCACCAGTGCCGTCGCCGGCAGCCGGCCGGCCGCCGCGAGCACGCCCGCGACAAGGGCTACCCCGAGGCCGATGCCGCAGGTGGCCAGCGAGAGGAAGAACGCGCGGCGGTTGTCGGTGACCATCACGAGGCTGGCGGTGGCGAGCATGACGCCGGCCGCGACCCAGGTTTCCGTGGAGGTGAAAAGCGTCGGCAGCGCCGCGGTGCCGGTGAGCCCCTGCCAGATCTCGCGGGCGAAATCGGCGCGCACGCTGCGGAGCACGGTCACGAGCAGATACATGGCGATGATGCACACCAGGGCGGGGGCGTGGCGGGCGAACAGGGCCCGGCGGGCCGGCCCGTCGAGCGTGGTGCGGGCGCTGCGGGCGGCGACATCATGGCCGTCGGGCGGATGGACCTGGGCGAGCATCCACACCGCCGCTGCCAGCGGCAGGAAAAACAACGCCCCGGCCGCCGCCGGCATCCAGACCTCGGACACACCGGCGCGGAGGAGGGCCGCCCCCACGCTTTTGGTGAACCCGTCGGCCATGATGAAGCTGGCGCACAGGCCGGCGGCCAGGATCTCCGTCAGCCGGCGCCCCTCGAGGAACCCGAGCACGAGTCCGAACACCATCCCCAGCGGCAGGCCGTTGAGGAACAGCATGAGGGCCGACCATGGCGCCGGCAGCAGGGCGAAGCCGACCAGGGCCCCCTCCGCCAGTGCCACCAACAGGAGGATCCCCAGGGCGCGCCGCGACGCCGGCAACTCCGAGATCACCTTGATGCCGATGAACTTCGACATCGTGTAGCCGACCACCTGGGAGATCACCAGGACGGTCTTCCAGTCGATCCCGGCCACCCCCTCCCCTTCCCAGCCGGCCGCGGTGTAGGGCTTGCGGAAACCGTACATGCAGAAGTAGGCACCGAACGCCGCGCACAGGGCCCACGCCGTGGCGGCGAGCCCGGAGCGGTCGGTTGGCCGGATGGTGCGGGCGTCCATGGCGGCACGATAGCAGACGTCGATGTCGGGCGCGGTGCCACCGGAACACCACGCGGGCAGCCGATCGTGAAATGCCGATGAGGAACGCCTGTGGTGCGTCGGATCGGGTATCGTCTGGCCGACAGGGAGGGTGGCGATGCGGCAGCGCGTGGTGATCGTGGGGGGAGGAATCGTGGGGCTGGCCCACGCCTGGATGGCCGCGGAGCGCGGCTGGGAGGTGATCCTCTGCGAGCGCCAGCCGACGGCGCGCGGGGCGAGCATCCGCAACTTCGGGATGATCTGGCCCATCGGGCAACCCCCGGGGAGGCCGCTGGAACTGGCCCTCGCCAGCCGGGAGCGGTGGCTGCACTTCGGCCGCGAGTCGGGGTTTCCCGTGGCCGACTGTGGCTCGGCCCACCTCGCCCACCACGACGACGAATGGCGGGTTCTCGAGGAGTTCGCCGACCGGGCGCCGCACCTGGGCTACGACTGCACGCTGGTCGACGCCGCCGCGGCCCGGGCGCGCGTGCCCGCCGCCAACCCCGTGGGCCTCCGTGGCGCCCTCCTCTCGCGCACCGAGGCGGGCGTCGATCCGCCGGCCGCGATCGCCGCACTCACGCGCTGGCTCGCCGACGTCCATGGCGTCGAGGTGCGGGCCCCCGCCGCGGTGACGGCCGTCGAAGCGGGACCGGTGGTGGTGGTGGCGGGAGAGCGGCTGGCGTGCGACCGCGTGCTCGTCTGTACCGGGAGCGATTTCGCCGAGTTGTTCCCGGCGGCCTTCGCGGCCAGTGGCCTCGTGCCCTGCAAGCTGCAGATGCTCTCCACGCCACCGCAGCCCGGGGGCTTCCGCATCGGACCGCACGTCGCCAGTGGGCTGACCCTCCGGCACTACGCCGCGTTCCGCGTGTGTGCCGCCCTGCCGGCACTGGTGGCCCGGATCGCCGCCGCGACCCCCGAGCTCGATCGGCTCGGGATCCACGTGATGGCCAGCCAGCCGGCCGACGGCCGGGTGATCCTCGGTGATTCCCACGAATACGGCGGCGCCATCGGGCCGTTCGACAGCACGGCCATCGACGAGCTCATCCTCCGCGAGCTGCGCCACGTCATCACCCTCCCCGACTGGTCGATTGAACGGCGCTGGCACGGGATCTATGCCAAGCATCCCACCGAACCGGTGGTGTTCCGCGAGCCGTTGCCCGGCGTCGTGGTGTGCACCGGCACGGGTGGCTCGGGGATGACGCTTGCCTTCGGGATCGCCGCGGAACATTGGAGTCGCTACCCATGACACGCCGACCGCCGCTCCGCGGCCTGCTCCTCGACTGGGCGGGCACCACCGTCGACCACGGCAGCCGCGCGCCGGTCGAGGCGTTCCTCGCGGTCTTCGCCGCGGAGGGGCTGACGCTCACCCCGGAGGAGGTCCGCGGCCCGATGGGGATGGCGAAGCGCGCTCACCTGGCCGCGCTCCTCGCCCTGCCCCGCGTGGCGGCCGCCTGGCAGGTGACCCACGGCCACGCTCCCGGCGCCGCCGAGGTCGACCGGTTGTATGCGCAGTTCATGCCGCTGCAGATCGAGGTCGTGGCGGCACACTCGACCGTCATCGACGGGGTCGCTGCCGCCGTGGAGCGCTGCCGCGGCATGGGCCTGGCGATCGGCAGCACGACCGGCTACACGCGCGCGATGATGGACGCAGTCGAGCCAGTGGCGGCGGCGGGGGGCTACACCGCCGACGTGGTCGTCACCAGCGACGAGGTGGCGGCGGGGCGGCCCGCCCCCTGGCAGAACTTCCGCGCCGCCGAGCGGCTGGGGATCTACCCGCTCGACCGGTTCCTCGTCGTGGACGACACCGTGCCGGGGATCCAGGCCGCACGCGCCGCCGGTGCTGCCGCCGTGGGGATCACCCGCACCGGCAACGGCCTGGGGCTGTCGGCGGCCGCCATCGCCCGGCTGCCCACCGGCGAACTGCAGCGGCGGCTGGAGGCGGTCGCCGCGGAGCTGCGCGCAAGCGGCGCCGACCATGTCCTCGAGACCGTCGCCGATCTCCCGGGCCTCATCGAGCGGGAGCGGTTGCTCTGACGGGACTTGCCACGGCGACGTCCGCGACGCTTGCCCCGACTCACCTCGCCGGAGGATAGAGGCTCGCCGCCAGCAGGTTCACGCTGGCGATCGCCAGCACGACGGCCAGCAGGATCCGCAGGGAGCGGACCGGGAGCTGGAAGGCCCCGGCCTGCGAGCCGAGGAAACCACCGACGACCGCGGCCAGGAGGATCGGCCGACTCACCCCCTCCAGGCCGATGCCGGAGGAAACCGCCCGCCCCGCGAGGCCGGCGAGGGAGTTGACGAGGATGAAGGGGGCGGTGACCGCCGCGACGGTTTTGAGCGGAGCCACCCGCAGCGCCAGCAGCGCTGGCGTGAGGAACACGCCGCCCCCCACTCCCGTGAGACCGGCGAGCAAGCCGACCAGGGCGCCGAGCACCAGGAGCCCGGGCCACGACGGGGACCGGGCCACGGGGGGGAGCGCGGCTGCCGGTGTGGGAACCTCGCCGCGCCGGGCCTCCGCCAGTTGACGAAACGCCGAGAAGGCGAGGATCGCCCCCAGGAGCCCTTTGAAGATCGGCAGGGGCAGGGACAGTCCTCCGCCGATGAACGCGGCGGGGGCGCTGGCCAGGGCGAGCGGCACGAGGAGCCCCCCGCGGAGATGGCCCGCCCGGGTGAACTGCACCGTGCCAATCGTCGCCACGATCACGTTGAGTGCCAGCGCCGTGGGGCGGACCGTGGCCGCGGCGATCCCCGCCAGGGTCATCACGGCGATGTAGCCGGTGGCACCGGCATGCCCGACCGCGGCGTAGAGGAAGGCGACGACGCCGATCGCCACGGGGAGCCAGTCGGTCGGCCAAACGTTCATGGGTGGTCCGGAACCGCGGGGACGGCCGCGGCTTTCAGTCGGCCGGGAGCCGTGGATCGATGAGCCGGTGCCAGAGCGGGGGCACGAGGGCGACGAGGATCATCGTCGCGTAGCCGGCGGGGAGCTGGGGGGCGGCGTCGGTGGTGTCGAGTGTTTGGAAACGCTTGCCCGCGGCGAGGTGATGATCGGCGTGGCGGGCGAGGTTGATGAGGAGCCAGTTGGTGACCCGGTGGCTCGAGTCCCAAGAGTGGCAGGCGGCGACGCGTTCGTAGCGGCCCGGGGCCACCTCGCGCCGCTCCAGACCGTAGTGCTCCACGTAGTTGATCCCCTGCACCAGCACGATGGCCACCGCGCTCTGCCCGAGGAACAGCAGCAACCCGGTCGGTCCGGCCAGCCCCCACACCGCGGCATACACCACGGCCATCGTCGCCAGGTAGCGCAGCGCCCGGTTGCCGGGCGACCAGAGCGGCGCGCCCCGCCGCGCCAGCCGCTCGGCCTCGATCCGCCACACGGCCCCCGCCCCGCCGAGGAGACTGCGCACCAGGAACCGGTACAGGTTCTCGCCGCGGCGGGCGCTGGCCGGGTCGAGCGGCGTGCCCACGTGCCGGTGGTGGCTGTGGACGTGCTCGACGGCGAACTGGGGGAACGAGACCAGCGCCAGGAGGACGTCGCCGAGGGCCAACTCGAAGCGGCTCGTGCGGTGCACCAGTTCGTGCGCGTAGGTGATGCCGATCCCGCCGGTCACGCTCCCCACCGAGAGCATGAGCCCGGCCAGTTCCACCGCCGACAGCGTCCCGGTGCCGGCGCGCCACACCGCCCAGATCACCAATGCCGTCTGCACCGGCACCCACAGCCAGGTGACGAGCCGGTAAGCCCGCTCACCGGCCAACCGCGTCGCCTCGGTGGCGGAATGGTGGACGGGGTCGGGATGGGTGAGGGCATCGGCCAGCGGCAGGCCGAGATAGAGGATCAGCGCCGGAAGCCAGGTCCACCAGCCCCCCAGCCCCGTCGCCGTCACCACGAGCGGAGGCAAAAGGAAGCTGATCGTGTAGGGGACGACGCCGAGCATGGGATCACGCGTTCCGGTCCCGGGTGATGGGACAGGGTTGGGGAACGGGGTCTCATCCCTCCACGAATGTAGCCTGTGACCCTGTCGGCACGGACGCCGGACGAGTGGCGACGGTCTCCAGCGTGGAGGTGGGCAGCGCCGGCTCCCGGTCGAACACCGCCACCAGCGCCGGCAGGCAGAACAGGTCGCACACCAGGGCGATCGACAGCGTCACCACGCCGAGCATGGCGAAGGCGCGGTGATCGCGGTTGTCGCTGATGAGCACCGAACTGAAGCCCACCACGAGGACGATCGTCGTCATGATCATCCCGGTGCCCACCTCGGCGAAGGCCTGGCGGATCGCCTCCAGGCGGGGCAGGCCCTGCGCCATCTCGAACCGGTACCGGGAGAGGAAGTGGATGGTGTCGTCCACCGCGATGCCCAGGCAGATCGTCAGGGCGCAGACGCGCGTGATGTCGAGCGGCTGGCCGGTGAGCACCATCCACACCGCCGCTGCCGCCAGCGGGAGCATGTTGGGCACGATGGCGATCAATCCCAGCCGCACCGACCGGAAGGCGACGACCATCACCACGAGGATCTCCACGGCGGCGGTGCCCAGGCTGCGGGCCAGATCCATGACCACGTGGTACAGGTCGCGCCAGCGCCAGATCGGTTCCCCCGAGAGGCTGATGGCGAACCCGGGATGGGCTGCCGCGATCGCCTGGAGCCCGGCGTCGACACGGTCGAAGGTCGGCTTGTAGACCACCGTGCCCTTGTCCTGGACGCGGAAGGTGACGCGGGCCGAGCGGTTGGCGGGGTCGTAGAGCGACTGCAGCAGCGGCGGCGGCAGCAGGTCGAGCAGCGTCATCCGCTCGCGCACCGGGCCCTCCCCGGGGAGGGCGTCGATGAGCCGGCGGATCGACTGCGGGTGGCCGAGGAGCGCCTCGGCCGACACCAGTTCGTCCACCGCGCTGACCACATCGGCCACCTCCGCCGGCGTCACGGTGTCGTCGTTCCAGGTGATGTCGGCGGAGCAGACGTCGAGCCCACCGAGGGCGCGGTCGAGGCGGTCGAGAGCCACCTGGGCCCGGCTCCCCATGGGGAGGATGTTCGCCTTGCGGTCGTCGGGCTGGAGGCGGAGCGCCACCAGACCGCATGCCGCCAGCAGCCCGATCGCCACGGCGCTGGTCACCCGGGGATGGCGGAGCGTGAAATCGATGCCGCGCTGGATCCGCGGCAGCTGGCCGCCGATCGCCTCGCGGCCCGCGCCCTGGGCGAGCACCCGCCCCCAGCGCGTGACGCAGGCCAGCGGGAGCACCGCCATCACCGCCAGCCACGTGGCCGCCACGCCGATGACGCACGACCAGCCGAAGTCGCGGACCGCTTCGTGCCGGGCCAGCGACAGGGAGGCCATCCCGATCGCCGTGGTGATCATCGTGAGGAAGCAGGCCACACCGACGGTGGCCAGGCCGCGGTGGCAGGCCTCGCGTGCCGAGAGCCCCGCCGCCAGACCGCGGCGGATGTCGACCATCATGTGCACCGAGTCGGCGAAACCGACGAGGGCCAGGAGGATCGGCAGGATGACGTGGCTGAAGGGGTTGTCCTGGAGGTCGAAGCAGCGGATCAGCCCCATCGTCCACAGCACCCCGATGACCGGCGCCGCCGCCGTCACCGCCACCACCGACAGGCCGCGGAACAGTACCGCCGACAAGGCCAGGATCAGACCGTAGCCGATGATCTGGAACTTCCACTCGTTGGCCTCGCGCGACCGCATCCACTCCAAGCGGAGCGGCACCGATCCGGTGAGCCACACCTCGAGCGGTACGGCGGGATGCTCGGCGGCGGCACTCGTCGCCGTGGCAAGGAGCTTTTCGGTGACGTCCGCCTCGTCGTCGACGTAGGCCCAGTCGAAGCGCACGAGCATCACCGTGGTGCGGGCGTCGGGGGAGAGGAGTTGACCGACGACGAGTGGATGGTTCACCGCCCGTTCGCGGGCCACGGCGAACCGGCTCGGTGTCGCCGGCCCGCGCGGGAGGATCGGCTCCGGGAGGCCGAACACGTTGAGCGGCGGCGCCTCGTCGAGCCAGGTGATGCCCGCCACGCTGTCGAGGCTTTCCAGGCGGGCGACGATGTGACGCAGCGCCGCGGCCCCTTCGCGCGAGAAGATCGCCGGGCTCTCCACCACCAGCACCGCATCGCCTCGTCCCACGGCGCCCCCGCGGCCGCGGTTGACGCGCCCCAGCCCCCGGCCCGGTCCCGGGCCCGGCTGCCCCCGCGCCGGCTGCTCCTTCGCCTCCGCCAGCCCGACCCGCTCCATGAGCCGCCGGGCCCAGCCCGGATCGCGGTAGCCGCTGACCGCCAGCGCCGTGACCAGCGCCGCCACCCCCAGGCAGAACCAGGGGTGGTCGACGAGCCGGGCGAAGAGCCGGCCTGTGGCGGAGAAACGTGGCTCCGCGACATGGTCAGCGTTCACGGTCACCCTTCCGTCGGCCGGCTGCGGTGACCATCTCCGCGCGGGTGATGCGGCCGTCGCCGTCGGCATCGAGGGAGGAGAAGGCGAAGTCGCGGATGATCCGCGAGCCCTCGGCCCGCGTGACGGCGCCGTCGCGGTCAGTGTCGAACCGGGCGAGGAAGGCGCTGGCCCGGGCCTCGGCCTTCTCGTCGGTGTCCCGGGACGTGTCGTCGGCGCGTCCGGCCGTGTCGTTCGTGCGCCGCTGCCGTTTGCCCGCGGCATCGACCGCCCCGCGCGGGGCGGCCACCTCGAAGAAGGCCAGTGCCATCTCCTCCCAGGTCTGGTCACCCCACATCACCGTCTCCTGCGGCGCCGGGTTGACCGGGTTGGCGGGGGAGTTGTCGAAGACGGCGACGATCTCCACCTCGTCCACGTCGTCGAGCGGGAGGGGCGCGGCAAGTTCGTAGGTGTGCTGCCAGTTGAAGTCGTAGCGCGGCACGTCGAGGAGGATCGTCCGCTCGCTCCCACGCACCACCTCGACGCGGAACGCCTTGCCGCGCACGTGCATGTGGGGCGACACCGCCAGCAGGTGGCCACCGGTGGGCCAGCGCTCGAGCCGGCCCCGGACCTCGTGGGCAGCGGCCCCCGGCGGGATCTCGAAGTCTTGTTCGAGCGCCGCGAGCGTGAGCACCTCGTGGGTCACCTCCGCGGCCGGCATGGTCACCAGGCCGAGCCGCGTGAGGTCGTCGACGGCGCGGCCGTTGGGGGTGTAGTGCATCTGGAAGACGAACGTCGCTCCGCGGGGCACACGCCGGGCGTGCCCGGGAGGGAACGTCGTCGCGCGCTGGCCGGGCACGTAGGCCGACACGAGCCCCGTGCCGCGGAAGTCGGCGAGCGACTCGGGGCGCGCGAACACGAGGGCGTGATGGACCACCGCGGCAGCGCCGGGCACCACCTGCGCCGCCGCCACCCACGTTTCCTCGGGGAGCGCCGGATCGGCGACGAAATACTGGTATTCGACCGTGCCCGAGGCGGGCACGGTGAACGGCGCGGCGGCCATCGGCACGACGAGGTCGGGGGGCTGCGGGAGCCGCCAGCCGCCGGCGAACTCCGGTACCGGCGGGAGGGCGGCGGGATCCCCGTGGGGATGGCCGGCCTCGATCCAGCGGCGGAACAGGTCGATCGTCCCGGCCGGCAGCACGCGTGCGTTGGCGAACCGCCCATGCTCGGGACTGGCGTGCCAGGGGGGCATCCTCCCCTGCTCCATCACCTCCACCATCATGTCGGCCCAGCCCCGCACCTCCTCGTAGTCGAGGACGGCAAACGGTCCGATCTCACCGGGCCGATGGCACTCCAGGCAGTGCTGCTGCAACAGCGGGGCGATCGTGGCGGTGAACGTGGGGGCGTCGGTGGCGGTCGCCGCGGCGCGGTCGAAGGCGATCAGGCATCCCGCCGCCGCGGTGCGGGCCTCGACGACGGGGCGGCCGGCGAGGACGGCGTCGATGGCGTCGGTGAGCTCGTGCGTGGTGGCAGCGGGACGGGACACCCCCGGGGCGAACTGGTCGTCGACGCGACCGGCGTAGACCACCGTCCCGGCGGCATCAACGAGCGCGACGCCACCGGTACGGGTGGCGCCCACGTGCCGCGCGATCTTCTGCCCGGCATCACGGAGGAGCGGATAGCGAAGCCCGAGGTCGCGCCCCAGGGCGACGATCTCCTCGTCGGTGTCCTGCCGGTTGGCATCGATCCCCACAACGACGATGCCGCGGTCGGCGTAGCGGTCGGCGATGTCACCGAGCCGCTCGGCGTATTGCCGGGCCACCGGACACTCCGCGCCGAGAAAGCCGAGGACGAGACCACGGCACCCGTCGAGCGCGGGGAGCGCGGCTCCGGTGGCCGTGGCCGGGGGCAGGAGTCCCTCGGGAAGCGGCGCGGCGATGATCGTGCCGCTGGCCAACCCCAGCGTCAGGACCAATCCACCGAGAAACGAGACGCCCGATATGCGCATGAGTCACCTCGGAAACCGGCTGCACATCCTCCGGGGAGTGTAGTCGACACCCGGTACGCCGACGATGGCAGCTTTCGCGACGGGGCATCGGGTATCCTCCGGATCCCGGAGGGCGTGGCGTGGCAGGTGACGGCGGCGACGGTGGGGCCGACGTGGTCCTCGTGGGCAGCGGCATCATGTCGGCCACGTTGGCGGTGGTGCTCCGTGGCCTCGACCCGGGGCTCTCGATCCGCCTGTTCGAGGCGGGCCCGGAGCTGGCCCGGGAGAGTTCCGCCGGGTGGCACAACGCCGGCACCGGCCATGCCGGCATCTGTGAGTTGAGCTACACCCCCTCGCGCGCGGCAGACGGCACGATCGACGTCCACCGGGCGCTGGTCATCGGCCGGCGCTTCGCCCACTCGCTCCAGTTCTGGGGCCATGCCGTGGCCAGTGGCATCCTTCCCCGCCCGGCCGCCTTCATCCATGCGGTGCCCCATGTGACGTTCGTCACCGGCCAGCCCGACGCCGATTTCCTCCGCGATCGGCATGCCGCCATGGTCGGGCATCCGCTCTTCGCCGCGCTGGCCTTCACCACCGATCCACGCCGCATTCTGGCGCTGGCGCCCTTGGTGATGGAGGGACGGCGGCCTGGCCCCGTGGCAGCCAGTTGGATGGACGCCGGCACCGAGATCGACTACGGCCGCCTCGCCCGGGGGCTCCTCGGGTGGCTCGGTGGGCAGCCGGGGTGCTCGGTGGAGACCGGTCGCCGCGTCCACGCCGTCACGCGCCGGGGAGCGGGTTGGGACCTGCGCGTGGGCCGCGCCGATGGTACGGTGGAGCAGATCGGGGCGCGGTTCGTGTTCCTCGGCGCCGGCGGTGGCACGCTGCCCCTGGTGCAGTCGGCGGGTCTCGCCGCGGCCCGCGGTTTCGCCGGCTTTCCCATCGGTGGCCAGTGGCTGGTGTGCGACCGGGCCGATCTCGCCGCCCGCCATCCGCTCAAGGTCTACGGCGGCACGCCGCCGTCGGCACCGTCGCTCGGCGGCCCGCACCTCGATCTCCGCCGGCTCGAAGGCCGGGAGTCACTCCTCTTCGGGCCGTTCGCCAGTTGGACGACGCGCTTCCTCCGTGACCAGGGGCGGCTCACCGACCTGCCGCGGTCGATCCGCCCCGCCAACGTAGGCACGTTGCTCCGCACCGGGATGCGCAACCTCGGCCTGGTGCGCTACCTCGTCGGTCAGGGGCTGCAGCGCATGGGGCACAGGCTTTCGGCCCTGCGCGAGTTCTACCCGCTGGCCCGCGCGGAGGACTGGCGGCTGGTCGAAGCGGGGATCCGGGTCCAGACGCTCAAGCCCGCCGACCGCGGCCGCGTCACCTACGGCACCGAGGTCCTCACCGCCCCCGACAACACGCTCGCGGCCCTGCTGGGGGCGTCGCCCGGGGCTTCGGTGAGCGTCGACGTCGCCCTCCAGGTGGTGCAGCGCTGCTTCGCCGATCGGCTGGCGTCGCCCGCGGGTCGGGCGCGGATGGACGAGATGATCCCCACCCATGCCACCGACCTCACCGAACCGACCCTGGCACGCCGCGCCGCACCGATCCTCGCCCGGGCTGCGGAGCACCTGGGACTGCCGGCGCCGTGGTGAGACGCGTCAGTTCGCGGCCCGACCGCGCGGTGGCCCCCGCCGCAGGGCATCGACCGCCACCGCGGCCACGATCGCGCCACCGGTGACGATCCGCTTCACCGGATCGGACGCGCCCAACTGCGCCAGACCCGCTTCCAGCGTGGCGATGATCACCACGCCCAGGAGGCTGCCGATGGCCGAGCCCGACCCACCGGCGAGGCTCGTGCCGCCGATGACGACCGCCGCGATGGCCGCCAGTTCCAGACCGATGCCGGCGTTGGGATCGGCCGACCCGAGCCGGGCGGTGGCGAGAACGGCGGCCAGCCCCGCCAGGGCGCCACTGACGGCATGGACTTGGCAGCGCACGCGACTGCAGTCGATCCCCGCGAGGCGCGCCGCCGCCGGGTTGCCACCGACGGCGCGCAGGTGCCGGCCGAAGACCGTCCGCGACAGCACCACCTGCACCACGGCCACGGTGCCCAGCGCCACGAGCACCGTCGGCGGCACGCCCACCAGCGGCAGGGGCCGGGCCAGTGGCTCGATGGCGGCACCGATGTATTTGGTGCGCGAGCCGGTGACGAGATAGGCCACGCCGCGGCAGACCTCCAGGAGCCCGAGCGTGGCCAG
>RFRL01000241.1 GCA_009924545.1 Planctomycetia bacterium
ACACAGCCGCCGGCAAGCACAACACAGCCGCCGGCAAGCACAATACGGCCGCCGGCAAGCAGCGCCGCAGGCGGGCGACGGCACGGCGCACTGCGAACGAGCGCCCGGCAAAACCGCCCTGGGGCGACTGAACGCGCTGGCTGGTCGTGATGACCATGGTCATTTCCCCCGAGGCTGGTCGGCGTCCCCGTGGCCGGATGTGGGAGAAGGCTACCGTGGGGGCGTGCCGCTGACCACCGCGGCAGTCCGGGCAGGGCTCGCAACCTGCTCCCTGAAACGCGGCGCAGGGCATCATGCATGCCGTGATCGCGGAACCCGGTCCCGGGCACGCGATGGCCCGACCCGCTCAGGCGGCCTGGGTCGTGGGCTTGGGCGGCACCCGCGGTTTGGCCGCGGTCGATCCGCCACCGGACTCCACCTCCAACCGCTTACGACCGATCCAGCCATCCACACTCCACGGCCCGCCCCCGAAGGCGAGCAGGGCGAGGAGACCGCCGGCGATAGCGAGGTTCTTCAGGAACTGGATCGTCTGCAACTGGCGCTGCATCGGGTCGGCGAACCGCCAGAAGTCGTGGAAGTACCACGTGGCGGCGCAGAGGAACACGAGTAGGCAGAAGGCGCCGATCCGCGTCCAGGCACCGAGGATCACGGAGACGCCGCCCAGCGAAAGCAGGAAGATAGCACCGGCGAGCGCCAGCTTCGGATTGGGCACCCCCTCCGACTGCATCAGTTCGGTCGTCTGCTGGAACTGCGGGATCTTGTTGCCCACCAGACTCGCCACGAACACCGCCGCCAGGCAAACGCGCCCCAGGAGCGACATGAATCCCTTCATCGCGGCGGCGACTTGTTCCATGATCCATGGTCCTCCGGCAACTGGGACGGCCATCCCGTGGCCACCGATGGTCGCCCGCGGATGGCCCCGACGACAAGATCAGTCGGGTGAGCAGCCACCGTCACCCCAACCCACGCAGATCACCCGGCTTGAAACCGCACCGGCGCTCGGCCCCCGCTTCCGCGCCGAACGCGATCGGACAGCTCCGATCGCGGGCCATCAGGCGGGCTGATGGCACGTCAGGCAGTGCACCGCCCCCCGCCCCCGCACCAGCACGTCGGCCGGGCACGGCTCGATGCGGTGGCGCGGGAAGGCGGCGGCAATCGTCCGCAGCGCCGGTTCGTCGGTCGGACCGCCGAACACCGGCACGATCACCGCGGCGTTGCACACCAGGTAATTGAGATGGCTCGCCGGGAGTTGCGTGCCGGCATGGGCGAAGCCGGCGGGAATGTCGACGGGGATCACCTCCAGCGGGGTGTCCGCCGCATCGGTCGCCGTGGCGAGGAGGCGGAGGTTTTCCGCCAGCGACGCATGGTTGGGGTCGAGCCGGTCGGGCTGGCGGGCCGCCAGCACCCGGCCCAGCGCGACGAACCGGGCCAACTGATCGACATGGCCATCGGTGTCGTCGCCGGCCAGTTCGCCGCCGATCCACACCACCTTCCGCCCACCGAGGAAGTGGCACAGCACGGCGGCCAACTCGTGGCGCGCGCGGCCTGGATTCCGCCGCGGGTCTTCGATGCAGCGATGGTTGGCAAGCAGCGTGCCGGCACCATCGGTCTCGATCGCGCCCCCCTCGAGGACGAGCGGCCCGGCGAACACGGGCCGGCCCGCGGCGCCGGCGACCCACCGACCCACCCGGGCATCGGCATCCCACGGGGCGTACTTGCCCCCCCAGGCGTTCCACTTCCAGCAAACCGCGGCCGGCTCGGCGGCGCGGCCGGCGGCGGGCGCGAGCCACACCGGGCCCGTGTCGCGGATCCATGGTTCGTCGGTCGGGAGATCGATGAGCGTCACCCCGGCGACGTCCTCCAGATGGCTCCGCGCCACGGCGCCCGCCGGCCCGCCGGCGAGGACCCGGGTCGGCGCGTACCGGGCCACGAGGCGCACGAGCCGGGCAAAGGCGGTGGGTACCGGGGCGACATCGCCCACCCAGGTGCTCCAGCGGTGGGGCCAAGCCATCCACACCGCCGCCTGCGGTTCCCATTCCGCCGGCAGCCGGTAGCCCAGCGCGGCCACACCCTCAACTCCCCGGCCCCCGGCCGGTGATCCTGCAGGAGCGGCCATGGCGTCCATGGTGTCAGCGCCCCCAGCGACCGAGGAGGCCGCCATAGGCGTCAATGCGCCGGTCACGGAAAAACGGCCAGCGCGTCCGCGACCACTCGATCCGCCCCAGGTCGCAGTCCACGACGAACGTCTCGGGCCGGTCGACCGGCGCCTTCGCCAGGCAATCGCCATTGGGGGCGTAGACGACGCTCGCGCCCCAGAAGCGCAGCGCGCCTTCGCGGCCGGTGCGGTTCACCGCCACGACGAACACGCCATTGGCGATGGCATGGCTGCGGAGCATCGTGTCCCACGACTCATACTGCTCGCGGTGCAACTCCTCCTCACCATCGAGCCAGCCGATCGCCGTCGGATAGAAGAGCGTCTCCGCGCCCGCCATGGCGGTGAGCCGCGCGGCCTCGGGATACCACTGGTCCCAGCAGACGAGTGGCCCCACCGCCAGGCGGCTGGTGGACACGCTCATGAATCCGGTGTCACCGGGGGCGAAGTAGAACTTCTCGTAGTAGTGCGGATCGTCGGGGATGTGCATCTTCCGGTAGACGCCGGCGGTCGAGCCGTCGGCGTCGAAGATCACGGCCGTGTTGTGGAACAGGCCGGCCGAGCGCCGCTCGAACACGCTCCCCACGAGCACCACGCCGTGCTCCCGCGCCGCCGCCGCCAACCGCACGGTGAGCGGCCCGGGCACCGCTTCGGCCGCGGCGAACAAGCCGTGGTCCTCGGTCTGGCAGGGATACTCGCCGGCGAACAACTCCTGGAGGCAGACCACCTGCGCTCCCTGCCGCGCCGCAGCGCCGATACCGGACAGCGCCTGTGCGACGTTGGCCTCGCGGTCGGGGGTGCAGGCCGACTGGACCATACCGATCCGCACCGTGGGCCGGTCGCCGATGGTGCGGCCCACGCCCGGGGCAGGTCGGCCGGCGGGTGTCATCCGGCCACCGTTTCGGCCTGGATGAGCCGCGCCGCGGGCACCGGGAACTGCTCGGCGAGCTCGGCCACCTCGCGGCGGGTCGTTTCGACCATGGTCGCGTCACCGGGACTGCGCAGCGCCCGCAGGATCCACTGCGCGATCCGCTTCATTTCGTCGGTGCCCATCCCCCGGGTGGTCAGCGCCGGGGTCCCGAGACGGATGCCGGAGGGATCCATCGGCTTCCGCTCGTCGTAGGGGATCATGTTCTTGTTGCAGGTGATCCCGCAGCGGTCGAGGGTCTGTTCCGCGAGTTTGCCACCGATCCCCAGCGGCGTGACGTCGACGAGCATGAGATGGTTGTCGGTGCCGCCGCTGACGAGGTTCACCCCCCCGGCCGCCAGCGCCTCGGCGAGGACTTTGGCGTTGGCCACGACCTGGCGGGCGTAGGTCTTGAACTCGCTCCGCAGCGCCTCGCCGAAGGCCACCGCCTTGCCGGCGATGACGTGCATCAGCGGCCCCCCCTGCTGCCCGGGAAACACCGACCGGTCGAGCGCCTTGGCGTCGACCGTGCGGCACATGGCGATCCCGCCGCGCGGGCCACGGAGCGTCTTGTGGGTGGTGCTGGTGACGAAGTCGGCGACCGGCACGGGATTGTCGTGGATCCCGGCGGCGACGAGCCCGGCATAGTGGGCCATGTCGACCATCAGCTTGGCCCCGACCTCGCGGGCGATCTCCGCGAACGTGCCGTGGGGGATCTCGCGCGGGTAGGCGCTGGCCCCGGCGATGATCAGCTTCGGCTTGTGTTCCCGCGCCAGCCGGGCCACCTGGTCGAAGTCGAGCCGGTGGTCCGACGGCCGCACCCCGTAATGGACGAAGCGGTAGAGGATCCCCGAGGCATTGAGCTTCATGCCGTGGGTGAGGTGGCCGCCGTGCGCCAGGTCGAAAGCGAGCACCGTGTCGCCCGGCTGGATGGCGGTGAGGTAGACGGCGGCGTTGGCTTGGCTGCCGGAGTGGGGCTGCACGTTGACGTGTTCGGCGCCGTAGAGCGCCTTGAGTCGCTCGCGCGCCAGGTCCTCCACCTTGTCGACGAACTCACAGCCGCCGTAGTAGCGGTGGCCGGGGTAGCCCTCGGCATATTTGTTGGTGAGGACGCTGCCGACCGCCTGCATCACCGCGGGGCTGGTGAAGTTCTCGCTGGCGATCATCTCCAGGCCCTCGGCCTGCCGGGTCTGCTCGGCGGCGATGGCGGCCCACACGTCGGGATCATCCTGCTCCACGAAGTTCACGGGTGGGCTCCTTTGGAAAAAGGAAGGGCCGGGGGCGGAACGGGCGAAAAACCGCGGCCCACTGCTGAAAAGCATTGTGCGGGGGCCGCGCGTGAGCGTCAACGAACCGCCCGATTCCACGAGGCTGGCGTGGGGCCGGAACGCGCCTGCCGGCGCTCCCCCGCCCGATCGCGACCGCGGACTCAGTCCAATCGCAGCGGCTCAGGCATGAACGTCACCAGTGGGATCAGCAGTGACGCCAGACCCAGCGCCGTGCGGAAGCGGTCGAGCCGCGTCCCCTCGTCGCGGATCGGCGGGTGGTCGGCACCGATGAGCGTCACCAGCACCACCATGATGATCCAGTTGTAGCGGCCGAGGAGCACGATCCCTGCGATCGCCGCGATGAGCAGGCTCCGCGCCAGCCAGTTGGCGCGTGGGCCGAACAGGGCATAGACGACATGCCCGCCGTCCAACTGGCTGATCGGGATCATGTTGAGCCCGGTGACCAGGAGCCCCACCCAGCCGGCCATGTAGAGCGGGTTGGGCTCGATGCCGCCGCTGGCGAGGAGGTCGGGGCGCACCAGCGCCATCAGCCAGCGTGCCAGCGGCGGCATGGCGAACAGTGGGTCGTCGTTTGGCGCACCACCGACCATCCCCATCACCAGGGCCGGCACCGCCAGCACGAGCCCCGCGAGCGGACCGGCCAGTGCGATGTCGAAGAGCTGGCGACGGTTGGCCCGCGAGCCCTCCATGCCGATCACCGCCCCCAGGGTGCCGGTGAGCATCACCGGAACCGGCAGGAAAAACGGGAGCGTGGCGGGGATCCCGTGGATCCTTGCGGCAACGAAATGCCCTGCCTCATGGGCTCCCAGCACTGCCAGCACCGCCAGCATGTAGGCCAGCCCCCGCGCCCAGTGGACGGGCAGGGCGCTGACGACGTCGGCATCGAGGCCGAGCACCACCGGCTGCCAGCCCACGACGCCGGACGCGAACGTGGTGGCTGCGGTGGCCAGCCACAACACCGCCTGCCAGGGCACCCGCGGCCACCGCCACCGGCCGGGGAGCACGATTATCGGATCGACGGTCGGAGGAGATGTCGACATGGCGGCCAGAATACTGGTTTGCGGCGCCGGCTGGTAAACTGCTGGCGCGGTAGCGGCGTCCCGCCCGCGTCCCTTTTCCGGAGCCGTCCCATGAGCCGTCGCCGAGCTTCATTCACCCTGTCTGCTGCCACTGCCTGGCCCGCCTCGGGGATGGCCCCGGGAGCGTTGCTGCAGGCGCCGCTGGTGATGGCGGCGTTGGTGGTCGCGGCGCTGGGCGTGGGATCGGGTGGGATCGGTTCGGTATGGCTGGGCCTGCCCGCGGCCAGCGCCCGCGCCCAGGAGCCGCGGCAGCGCGATGTGGTGGCGATGGTCGTCCTCGACAGTTACGCCGACATGAAGAAGCAACTCGCGTGGCTCGGACCGCAGATCGACAATCCCAATCTCGCGCCCATGCTCGAGTCACTGATCATGCTGGGGACGCAG
>RFRL01000242.1 GCA_009924545.1 Planctomycetia bacterium
CCCACCACGATGCGCGTCAGGTCGGCCAGTGGCCCCACCGCCCCGCCGTCGGCATGGAGGTGGGGCCACTGGCCGACCTGACGCGCATCGTGGTGGGTCGACTGGAGCGGCTGGTGCCGGGCGCCGACTACAACTGGTGGCTCCACCAGGCGCCACTGTCCACGCGGCAGGAGGGGCCGCCGGCAGCCCCCGGTGCCGTGGTGCCCCGCCGCTGGCACTGGCACCTGGAGATCCTCCCGCGGCTCTCCGGGTTCGCCGGCTTCGAGCTGGCCACCGGTTGCCACATCACCACCACCGGAGCCGTCGAGTCGGCACGCCGGCTGCGCGGCTGAACGATGCGGCTGACAAACGCCCGGCAACGCCAACCATCGGCGACGGTCACTTCCACTGGTAGGCGGTGATCCCCTCCAGGTCGCGGACGTAGATGGTGCCCTGGTCGATGGCGACGTGGGCCCAGCTCTCCTTGTCGGCCACCTTCATCTCGCCGAGGAGGTCGTATTTTTCCGGCGTGGCCCGGATCAGGCGCAGGTCGCCGGTCTCGTCGAGGGCGAGGATCCGGTCCCCCTGCGCCACCATGCTCCAGTAGCGGCCGAACGGGGTGGTGATCCAGGCCTCCTTGCCGGTGGCCAGGTCGATGCAGGCGAAGCGCTGGTTGCGCAGGTGGACGTAGGCGTGGCCGCCGATGACGATCGGGCTCGACATGTAGCCCTGCACTTTGTTGCGCCACACCGTCTCCACCGGCCGCGCCCCCTCGGCGGCCGGCGTCCCCACGGAGAACAGGAACGAACCGCCGCCGTAGCTGGTGGTGAAGATCCGGCCGTCGGTCACGGTGGGGGTGACGATGTTCATGCCGCGGAACGCCTCCACCGGCGTCTTCCACAGCACGGTGCCCGCCTCGGGATCGACCGCGGCGAGGAACTCGCGGGCCTGCACGAGCAATTGCGGCACCCCGTCGAGGGTGGTGGGGAAAGGAGACGAGAACGCGCTGCCCGACATCCCGCCGCCGTCGTCGAGCACGCGCCACACCGTCTTGCCGGTGGCCTTGTCGAGCTTGACGAACCCCGACCCCGCCTGCACGAAGACATGGTCGCCGATCACCAGCGGGCTGGAGACGAAGCCGAAGGCGGGCAGCGGGCTGCCGAACTCCTGCATGAAGTCCTTCCGCCACACCTCCTTGCCGGTCGCCGCATCGAGGCACACGAGCATGTCGCGCATCCCGGCGACGTAGATCCGCTCCCCGTCGACGGCCGGGGTGGCGCGGATCCAGGAGCCGTTGGATATGGCGAAGAAGGGGACGGTCATCGCCCCTTCCCACGAGGCCTCCCACACCTGCTTGCCGCTCTTCCGGTCGAGGGCCCGCACATGCTCGGTCTTGCGGTCTTTCGTCTCGGTGACGAACACCAGGTCGCCGGCCATCACGGGGCCGGAGTAACTCGGGCCGAGATCCGTGCGCCACGCGCGCGACAGCCGGTCGGCCGAGAGCCCGTCGGGCCAGGTGGCGCCGGCGACGATGCCGTCACGGGCGGGACCGCGCCACTGCTGCCAACGCCCGGCGCCGGCCAACTCCTCGGCACGGACGAGGTGCGGCAAGACTGCCGTCCCGGCACACGCCAGCGCGACCCACACGCCACGCCACCACCCGGCCCGGTTGCCCTGCCATTCGCCCTGCATGATGCCCCCCGTTGTCGGCGTCACGACCCCGTCGCCATCGGGATGACGACCGTCATGATGGTAGCCGCCCGGCGGGACTGGTGGGGCCGCACACCCCGCGCCAGTCGGTCGGCGGCTCGATCACCTCGGCACCGTGCGCCAGGGCGAGGATCGGCAGCGGCGCGAGGCGCCGGGCGAGTTCCGCCCCCCCTACGGTGGCGATCCGCACGGGTGCGCAGGGATCGGCCGCGGTGCCGGCGGCCCGCGGATCGGCCACCATCGAGAGCACCACCGCGGCGACGACGAGCCCCTGCGCCCGCGCCGCCAGGACCGTCGCCAGGGTGCGACCGATACAGCCCAGCCGGGCATCGTCGACCAGCACGAGGGGATAGCCCAGATCGCGGGCCAGGTCGGCAACGAGGGTGTCGTCCGACAGCGGTGAGCAGAGCCCCCCGGCCCCCTCGACGACGATGAGATCACATGCCTCGCGCCACACGGCGATGCCCGTCCGCAGCCGGCGCTCATCCACCGCACGCCCCTCGGCCCGCGCCGCCTCGGCCGGGGCCACCGGGGCGTGAAACACCTGCGGGCAGACGGCGGCCACCGACAGGGGGCGGCCCGCGGCCGTCCACAAGCGCTGCGGATCCCCCGTCGGATCATCGGCGGTGGTGCCGCTGGCCACCGGCTTGTAGACCCCCACGCGCAGCCCCGCGCCGACCAACTGCCGGACGAGGGCCACCGCCACGGCGGTCTTCCCCACCCCCGTGTCGGTGCCGGTGACGAACAGGCCCGGCGGTGGGGGCGGCGGCATGGGACGGGTTTCCGGTCGGGAAAAAAACCGGTCAGTTGCCCGACGTTCTGCCGGGTTCTACACTGGAGATTGTATTGAGAATCAATCTCAACTTTTCGCCAGTTCCCTCCGGACGACTGCCATGGCTTCGCTGGATCAGGTGGCGATCGGTGATTCAATCCGGGTGGCCCGCCTCGATGGCGAGGATCCCACCACCTGCCGGCTCTTGGAGTTGGGTCTCACGCCCGGCGTCAGCGTGCGGGTGGTGCGGCGGGCGCCGCTGGGCGATCCGCTGGAACTGGAACTGCGCGGCTACCGGCTCTCGATCCGGCGGACCGACGCCCGCCGCGTGGCGGTGACGCCCCCAAGCGTGCCCCGCTGACGGTTGCTATCGGTCACTCTTCCGCTGACAGTCACCATGGCAGCCCCGACAGCCCCCGGCGACACCCCCGGCCCGGAGGCGGTCGTTACAGTGGCGCTGGTGGGCAACCCCAACGTCGGCAAGAGCTCGCTGTTCACGGCGCTGGCCGGAATCCCCACGCGCGTCGGCAACTATCCTGGCGTCACGGTCGAGCGCAAGGTGGGACGGTTCATCCACCGCGGCCGGGCCATCGACCTCGTCGATCTGCCCGGCGTCTATAGTCTGGTGCCGCGCAGCCCCGACGAGACGGTGGCGGTCGAGGCCCTCACCGGGCGCCTCACGGGCATGGAGCAGGTCGATTGCGCGGTGGTGGTCGCCGATGCCACCAACCTGGAACGCAACCTCTACCTCGCCAGCCAGGTTCTCGGGCTCGGCCTGCCGACGGTCGTGGCCCTCACCCAGGGCGACGTGGCGGCTGCCCAGGGGATCGCCATCGATGCCGGCCGGCTGGCGGAGCGGCTCGGCTGTCCGGTCATACCGGTGGTCGCGCCCGCCCGCATGGGCACCGACGACGTGGCCAGCGCGATCCTCGCCGCCACCGCCGCCGCCCCCCCGCCCGCGCCGCGCGGCCTCGATGACCTGCTGGCCGCCGCCGGACCCGAGCACTCGCCGGCCGCTCGCGAGGCGATCGCCCGCTATGCGTGGATCGAGCGGCAGTTGGAGGGGGTCGTCCGCCGGCAACCGCCGGCCGGCCCGGGATTCGCCGAGCGCATCGACGCCCTCCTCACCCACCGGGTGTGGGGCACGCTCGTGTTCGTGGCCACGATGCTGGCGATGTTCTCGTCGATTTTCTGGCTGGCGGCACCGCTGATGGACCTGCTGGAGTCGGGCGTCGCCAGGCTGGGCGACGTGGCGCGGCACTGGCTCCCCGACGGCCCCATCGAGTCGCTCCTCGTCGACGGGGTGGTGGCCGGCGTGGGGGGCGTGGTGGTCTTCGTGCCGCAGATCGCCCTCCTCTTCGCCTTCATCGCCCTCCTCGAGGGCTGTGGCTACATGGCCCGGGCGGCGTTCCTCATGGACCGGCTCCTGGCCGGGGTGGGGCTCAGCGGCCGGTCGTTCATCCCGCTGTTGTCGAGTTTCGCCTGCGCCATCCCCGGCATCATGGCCACACGGACGATCGAGAACCCGCGCGACCGGCTCCTCACGATCATGCTCGCTCCCTTGATGAGCTGCTCGGCGCGCCTGCCGGTGTACCTGCTGTTCTGCGGCGCGTTCGTGCCCGACCGGCCGGTGGGGGTGCCGTGGCTGCGCCTCCCGGCGGTGGTGCTCGTGGGCCTCTACGCCCTCGGCGTCGTCGTCGCGGCGCTGGTCGCCTGGGCTCTGTCGCGGACGGTGCTCGGCCGCTCGCGGCAACCATTCGTGATGGAGCTGCCGCGCTGGCGCTGGCCGCGGTGGGACGTGGTGGCGGGCCGGGTGATGGAGGCGGCGGGCTCGTTCCTCCAGAACGCCGGGACCCTCATCGTGGCGGTGAGCGTGGTCGTGTGGGCCCTCGCCACCTACCCGCACGACGACGCGGCGATCGACGCCGAGGTGGCCGCGGAGCGACTGGCCCTCGAGCGCCGGGCGGCCACCGCGGCCGACCCCGGGCCGTTGTCGGCCGAGCTGGCCCACCTCGACACGCCAGCGGGCGCGGCCGCCGCGCGCCGCGGTGCGGCGCAGCGGCAGAGCTTCCTCGGTCGCGCCGGTCGCCTCATTGAACCGCTGGTGCGCCCCCTCGGCTGGGATTGGCGGATCGGCTGTGCGGTGCTGGCGAGTTTCCCGGCCCGCGAGGTGGTCCTCGGCACCCTGGGGGTGATCTACAACCTCGGCGACGATGATCCCGGCGGTGCCGACGGTAGCCTCGCGGCGCGGCTCCGCGCAGCCACCTGGGACGGCAGCGACCGGCCCGTGTTCACCCTCCCGGTGGCCCTGTCGATCATGGTCTTCTTCGCCCTGTGTGCGCAGTGCGCGAGCACCCTGGTGGTGATCGGTCGGGAGACGCACAGCCTCGTCTGGCCGGTGGTCTCCTTCACCTCGATGACGCTGCTGGCCTGGTTGGCCGCCTGGCTCACCCACGCCCTCGCCGCCCGGTTTCTCGGCGGCTGACGGGGGCGGTCGCCCACGACGGGACACGCGATGGACGACTGGTGGCAGCACGCGGTGGCCCTCCTGATCGCCGCCGCCGCGGCGGCGTGGCTCATCCACCGCGCGGTGTTCGCGCGCCGCGCACGCCCCTGTGGCGGTTCGGGAGCGGGCGGCACCGACGGGTTCGTGGCCCTGGAAACGCTCACCGCCAGCCGCACTGGCACGGCCAAAACTGCTCTTTTGACCCTCTCCGGCGATCGCTACCCTCCGCCACCGAACGAGCAGCCGCCGCCCCCCGGTGATCGCCACCGGCGGGTCGATCCATCGGCCGGCGGCCGTCCACGAGAGGGGCGCGATGAAGGGCAATCTGGCAGTGGTGCCGCAGAGCCGCGGCCGGGCGGCGGATGAGGCCTCGACCCTGCCGCGCTTGGCGGCCGTGCCCGCCCCGTTCTCCGTGGCCCTCATGACCCCGTGGGACCAGCAGTGCGGCAACGCCGAGTATGCCAAGCGGCTGGCGGTCGGCCTGGAACGCTTCGCCACGATCCTCCCGTTCGACATGCGGAACCTGATCGACGGCGAGAAGCGGATCAGCCGTTGGGAACTCGACCGCTACTTCCGCGATCTCGTCACCGCCGTCAACCGTTCCGATGCCGACCTGATCCACATCCAGCACGAGTTCTGCTTTTTCGCCCGGCGCATCGCCCCGGCCAACCGTCGCTTCCTCCAGGTGATGAAAAAACTCCGCAAGCCGGTCGTGGTCAGCCTCCACACCTGGCTCAAGAGCATGTCGCGGGCCCAGCGCAACCGGGTTTCGTCGCAGATGCTGGAGACGGTCCTCCACGGCCACCGCAACCGGCACATCGCCGCCGCC
>RFRL01000243.1 GCA_009924545.1 Planctomycetia bacterium
TCCACGCCGGACGATGGCCAGCCCCTGAGCCCGGGGACAGCGACCGCTGAGGATCCACGATGACGAACAGATCAGCCGACGATCAGATCAGCCGAAGCTGATCCGGCCCGTACTGTCGCCGAGACGGTCGACGTGGCAGCCGACGCCGTCGAGCATGCCGAGGAAGAGGTTCGTGAGCGGGGTGTCCTTGGGGTGCTCGACGTGCACACCCTGCTTCACGGTGCCACCGCCGCCGCCGGCGAGGAGGACGGGCAGGTCGTTGTGGTTGTGACGGTTGCCGTCGCCGATGCCGCTGCCGTAGAGGATCATCGAGTGGTCGAGGAGCGTGCCCTCCCCCTCGCGCACCTCGTCCAGTCGCCGGAGCAAATAGGCCAGTTGCTCGACGTGGAAGTAGTTGATGCGCCGGATCTTGTCCTGCTTCGCCGGATCGTTGCCGTGATGGGAGAGGTCGTGATGCCCCTCTGGCACACCCATGAAAGCGTAGCTGCGATTGCTCCCTTCGTTGGCGAACACGAAGGTCGAGACGCGGGTGGAGTCGGTCTGGAACGCGAGCACGAGGAGATCGGCGAGGAGCCGGAGGTGGTCCTGGTAGCTCTCCGGGATCCCCTCGGGCTGTTTCATGCCGCGGGACGCTTCACTGCCCGACCGGGCGGCGGCGTCCATGCGGCGCTCCAGTTCGCGGACGGCGCTGAAATATTCGTCGAGCTTCCGCCGATCGGCCCCACCCACCTGCCGCTCCAGCGACTTCGCCTCGTCCTGCACGAAATCGAGGATCGACAGCTCGTGTTTCTCACGGCGGGCACGGGCCTCGGCCGACTCACCGGGCCGCCCACCGGCGAACAACCGTTCGAAGATCAGCCGGGGGTTGCTCTCCTTGGGGACCGACTGGTTTTCCGTCCGCCAGGCGATGTTCGCCGAGTAGACGCAACTGTAGCCCGAGTCGCAACTCCCCGATTGCCCGCCCCCCTCGGTGCCGATCTCGAGCGACGAGAACCGGGTCTGTCGGCCGAGGTGGCCGGCGGCCAACTGGTCCACCGAGACACCGGCACGGATGTCGGCGCCGGCCGTCTTGCGTGCCTGCGAGCCGGTGAGGAACGTGGCGAGAGCCCGGGCGTGGTCACCCGGACCGTCGCCATTCGCCTTGGCCTTGTCGTGCGCCAGACCGGTGTGGATCGAGAACTTTCCGCGCAGGTCGGCCAACGGCTCGAGGATGCAGGAAAGGGGGATTCGGGGCCGGTGGCCGCCGGGGTCCAGTCCTGCATGTGCTTCCCGTTGGGGACGTACAGGAACGCCATGCGCTTGGGGGGCGCCGCCACCTCCGCCGCCGCGAGCGGGCGGCCGGGGATCATGCAGTCCAAGAGCGGCAAGGCCAGGGACGTCCCCACCCCACGGAGCATGGTCCGACGCGACAGGGCCGGGCGATTCATGCGTGATTCTCCGGTAGTGCAGAGGCGTGATCGGCTGGAGACTCCACCATTCTAGCAGTCCTTCCTCACCGGTTCCTCATCGGCTTTCCGCCGCTTCCCGCTGGCGAAAAGCGGGGCTTTTGACGATTTCGGCGACGAGCACGGAAAACCGGTCATCCCCGGCGGCCGTGGCCGCCGCGATCCGTTCGACGGCACATGCGTCGTACCATTCCAGGCCGCGGCCGAGGGCATAGGTGAGGAGTTTCTCGGCCAGGCAGCGGCGGAACTCGTCGCGCCGCAGGAGGAGGATGCCGCGGAGCTCCGCCGGACCGGTGAAGCGGCTGCCGTCGGGCGTCTCGCCGCCGGCGTCGACCGCGGCCCCCCCATCTTCGGTGCGCCAGTGACCGATGGCGTCGTAGTTCTCCAGACCGAAGCCCAGCGGGTCCATGAGCCTGTGGCAGCCGGCGCAGCCGGGATCGGCCCGGTGCTGCTCCATCCGCTGCCGCAGCGTGCCGGTGAGCTGCGCCCCGGCGTCCTTCAGTTCGGGGACGTTCGGCGGGGGGGGCGGTGGCGGTGCGGCGAACAGGTTTTCGAGGATCCATTTGCCGCGCTTCACGGGGCTCGTCCGCGTGGGATTGCTCGTCACGGCGAGGATGCTCGCCTGCCCGAGGAGCCCCCCGCGCGTCCCCCGTTCGACGGCCACCTGACGGAACTCTTTGCCACTCACCCCTTCCATGCCGTAGTGCCGGGCGAGCCGCTCGTCGACGACCGACCAATCGGCATCGAGGAACTCGATGATGCTCCGGTCCTCGCGGACGATGCGCGCGAAGAATTCCTCCGTCTCCAGGCGCATCGATCGGCGCAGGTCGTCGTCGAACGCCGGAAACCGCCCCCGGTCGGGGGCGAACGTCTCCAGGGAGCGCAACTGGAGCCACTGGCCAGCGAAATTGTCGACCAGGGCGCGGGCCTTGTCGTCGCGCAGCATGCGCGCGGCGTGGGCCACCAGCTGCTCCGGCGTGTGCAGTTCCTTCCGCAGGGCGGCGCCGAGCAACTCCCGGTCGGGCATGCTGCTCCAGAGGAAGTAGGAGAGCCGGGTGGCGAGTTCGAAATCATCGAGGTCGCGGACCTGCCCCGCGGGCGGATCCTGCTCGACGCGGTACAGGAACGAGGGCGACACGAGCACGGCAGCCAGCGCCACCTGCATCGACCGCTGGATCGATTCCCCCTGGTCGCGTGCCGTGTCGTAGACGGCCAGCAGCCGGTCGATCTCCGTCTCGGTGGCGGGTCGGCGGTAGGCCCGCGACACCACCGGCCGCAGCACCTCGCGCGCCTGCCGCTGCTGTTCGGCCCGGTCGGCCGCCGGGTCGATCGGACGGCTGAACAACCGGCGGTGGGGTTCGGGGAGCGGATCGGGGAGCATGCCGATCGGGCCGATCACCGAGATCGCATCGACATGGAGGTTGCGGTCGCGGCGTCTCGGATCAGGGGCGTCGGCGTTGTAGTAGTCGTTGAGGAAAGCGGCGGCGACACGGTGCTCCCCCCCCGCCGACCGGTGCCGCACCTCGTAGTCGCGCGGCTTCCGAGCGGTGGCTCGCACCTCGAAGGTCTCGAGGTCCGTACCGTCGACACGGAGGGCCATCTTCACCGGTTCCTCACCCGCCTGATCGCCCCACGCCTGCACGCGAATGATGTAGTCGCCGGCCCCGGCGAACGGGATCGCCTCGCCGATTTCACCCTGGGAAGGAAGCGTCCCCCCCTTCGCCACGCGGACCGGTGCCGTCTCCACCTCGCCGGTGGCGATCGTGGCCTGGGCGACCCGCTCCGCGGCCTGCAGGGCCCGCTCGAAGAGCACCGGCGGCATGGAGAGCACGTCACCGATGCTGTCGAAGCCGTAGCCGACATCGTCGCTGGGAAACGACTCGGCCGCGGCCCGGATGTCGACGCCAAGCAGGTCGCGGATCGTGTTGTCGTACTCGGCGCGGTTGAGCCGTCGCAGCGTGACGCGCCCCGGCCGCTCGCCGCGCGAGCAGTCGGGGCGCAGCGCCGCCTCCCGGATCCAGCGGTCGATGAGCCCCCGTTCCTCGGCTGCGGGCTGCGCGGCATCGGCGGGCGGCATCACCCCCCCCTGCACCTGCCGCAGCGCCTTGAGCCACAGGGCACGGTCGCCGGCGTTGGCCTCCTCCGGCCGGCGGTCCTCGAGGGCCACGCCGCTGTTGGCGTCGGCCCCCGTGTGGCAGTCGAAGCAGTACTTCTCGAGCAGTGGCCGCACGTCGCGGGTGTAGTCGGGCGACTCCGCCCCGGCGGCCACACCGCCCAAGGCGGCGCCTACCCCGACCAGCGCCGCCCACCACCGCGGCGTGGCGAGCCGAACCGGCAGCGACCCGACGGAATCATGCATCGCTGCCATGCCTGGTCGTCCCCGGGTGTCGCTCGGCCGCGGAAAACCCGTGGGCGAGACACTGTATTCTAGCTCCATCGCCCCGCCGTCCCCTGCGGAAGCCCGGCACCCCTCTCCCGGGGCCACGCGGCCGGTGCGGGATTCCCCCGACCCGAGCGGTTGTCAGCCCGGGCCGTCTGCGGCACTCGAGGCCAGCAGCCGGGCGATCCGCCGCCCGGGGGAACTGAGCGCGAGCCGGTCGAGTTCGGCGGGAGTCACCCAGGCGCGCCCGGCCGGCTGCCGACCGGCCCGGGCGGCGTGGCACGACACCACCCGGAGATCGATCCGATGGTGCGTGACCGTGTACGGAAAGCGACCGACTGAGCGCCGCGGAGAGAGGGTCAGCCCGCGGACGAGATCCGCGGCCGGCAACCGGGGAAAGTCCCACAATCCCTCCCACCATTCCCCACTGCCACGGCGTTCGAGCAACACCCGGTCACGGTGCCAGACGACCAGCGCCGTCTCGCGCCGCGCGACCGTTTTCCGGCCTGCCGCCATCACCGGGATCGTGGTGGTGCGGTCGGCGGCCCGAGCCACGCACAGGTCACGCAGCGGGCAACGCGGGCAGCGCGGCTGCCGTGGCGTGCACACGGTGGCGCCGAGATCCATCAGCGCCTGGTTGAAGGCTCCGGCCCCGCGCCGGGGCACGAGGTCCGCGGCGACGCGCCACAGCGGTTCGTCGCCGCTGCCACCCACCGGCTTGTCGTGCCCCACCAACCGGGCCAGCACCCGCCGCGAGTTGGCCTCCACGATCGGCACGGGGCGATCGAGGGCGATGGAAAGGATCGCATGGGCGGTGTAGCGACCGATGCCCGGCAGGCGCCGGAGGGCGGACTCGTCCTCGGGGACCCTGCCGTCGTGTTCCGCCACCACCAGTCGGGCGGCGGCATGCAGTTGCCGGGCCCGCCGGTAGTAGCCCAGGCCCTCCCACGCGCGGAGCACGGCGTCGGCGTCGGCAGCCGCCAGTGCGGCGACGGTGGGAAACCGCCCGAGGAAGCGTCCGAACGCCTCCTGCACCCGGTCCACCTGCGTCTGCTGGAGCATCGTCTCACTGACCCACACGCGGTACGGCTCGGGATCGCGTCGCCAGGGGAGGTCGCGCGCCGTGCGCCGGTACCAGGCCAGGAGCGCCCGCTGCACCGGGCGGGCATCGGGGCCGGGGGATCGTCGTCGCCCATCATCCCGCCGGGTCATCGCGACACCTCCGCCTCACCACCGGCCCCACCGCGGAGCCGCGCGGAGTGTAGTCTGGTCGGCGGCCCCCGTGGCGACCGCCACCGGTCCGCCGCCCACGAGCCCCGGGAAAGCGATGACCGACGATGCCCAGCCCAGCCGCGACGAGGCCCGGGGGCGCCGCCCCCGGCGCCGCTCCGTCGACGGGCTCCGGCTGGCGCGCCGGGAAAGCGCGGCGGGGGACGTCTACGAACTGGTGCACCCGCGCTGTGCACGCCGCCGCCGCGACGACCTGGAGGAGGTCGAGGCGATGCTGGAGGCGGGCGAGGACGAGATCGCCCGGGACGAACTGGTGTGGCTCCTCTCCGAATGCCCCGACTTCATCGAGGCCCACGTGCACCTGGGGCTGCTCGCCCTGGAGGCGGAGGACGTGAAGCTCGCCCGCGGTCACTTCGGCCGGGGGTGCGAACTGGTGTTCCGCCTACTCGACGCGGCGGGGGGACCGCGACCGCTGCCCCATGCCCTGCCGGGAAATCGTCCCTTCTTCGAGGCCGCCAAGGGGCTCGTGCACTGCCTCGCACACACCGGCCGCATGCCGTTGGCGCGCGAAACTGTCCGCCGGGTGACCGCCCTCGATCCCAGCGATCCGCTGGCAGTCGCCCGACTCCTCGAAACTCCCCCGGACCGAAAGGGAGGGGGCCGCTAGCAGAGTGGCCAAAGTCCATCCATGGCCATTG
>RFRL01000244.1 GCA_009924545.1 Planctomycetia bacterium
GCGGCCCCTCCGGCGTGCCGGAGATCGACCCTGCGGGAGTGCGCCTGGCGGCGGCGTTGATGGCGGGAGTGCTGGCGCTCCTCGAACGACGCCGGTTCGGCCGCTGAGCAGGGACCTTGGACTTCGGCTCGTCCCTCTTCATCGGCGGCGGGGTCGCTCGTGCCGATCCCCGAATCCGCCGGCCGACGCGACGGCGGTCAGAGCGGCTCCCCTCCGTCCTGGAGTGCCGCCAGATACGCGGCGCAGGAGAACACCCGATTGCGGGCCTTGCCCGTCAGTTCCTTGGCGATTCCCAGGTCGATCAGGCAATCCATCGCCTTGCTGGACCGCGGCGACGTAGTTCGAGACTTCCACGACGTCGTCGAAGGGTGCTCCGGGGGCATCGTCCAATTCGAAGACAAGCACATCGGAGAGGGACGACTGCGTTCCCTCGATCTTGGAGGAGAGGACGGCCTCCCGCCGGGCGTGACCGTGGTCCGATAGCTGCCGCTGTCCCTGCGACCCATGGGGCGAAGCTTGAATACCGAGAAGCGTTATTCAATGAAACAACCGGAAACTTCAACTGTCGCCTGCCCAGGGTGGCGGCATCGCCTGTGAAGGCGCCATTGCCCTGCCGATTCTCCGCCTCCGTTCTCGGCAGACTGCGGACAAAGAGTCTGCTGCAGCAGAGGGTTGTGCCGGGGGCACGGCTCCCGTGAAACCGGACGTTTTCGCGCCGCCGAAGGCCTGAAACGGGGAAAATCGGCTTTGTGTGAAAAACCCACAGGATCAGCTCGTGTTTTAGGTGCAGTTGACCAAAAATCGGGTTATTATCGCGGAAAAGTCGCGAGGCGTCGGCTCCCTGCCTTTTCTGGCCGGCCCCTACCCCGAAACCACACAGTTCGCTCCTGGGGCTTCTACCATGCTCGTTTCATTCTCGGTCTCGAACTTCCGCTCGTTCGGCGAGGAAGTGACCCTCAACATGGTCGCGAGCGGTCGCTATCAGGACCATCCGACTCACGTCATGCCGCTCCCCGATGTCGACCGCTCGGTCGTTCGCACGGCGGTGATCTACGGGGCGAACGCGGCAGGGAAGTCGAATCTCATCAGGGCAATGGACTCTGCCCAGAAGTGGATTCTCGGGCAGGCGGACGCTCTTTGGCCTGTGACCGCCCATACCTTTCAACAGAACGCGGAGGAGAAGCCGTCGAGCTTCGAGTTCCGTTTCGTCGCTGCCGGAAGGATCTTCGCGTATGGCTTTGATGTCGTGAGGCGTTCGATCCGCGGTGAATGGCTCGCTCTCGTCCATGCCGATGACGACGAAGTGTTGTTCGAGAGAAATGCCGAGGGGCAGACGAACGTCGGCGAAGCGGTCGTGAAGAAGCGGTTCACCGACGATCCGAAGATCCTCAAACTCCTGAAGTCGCTCTGCGAAAACGACATCAACGACTCGCAGTTGTTCCTGCACTCGATTCGCGAGGTGCGTGCCGGCAGCCAGGGACCGACCATGGCTGCCGTCGTTCAATGGCTGACGCGAACGCTCGTGGTCATCCCCATGGAACAGGCGCATGAACATGTACTGAATCGGCTGGCCCGGGACCCCGAGTACCTGGGTTTCGCCGAGGCGCTCCTTGGAAGCGTAGGAACAGGGATCGATCGACTGGATATCGAGGAGCGAGAACGAAGGATTCCAGACGAAATGCGCGAATCCTTCGACGCTATCGGCAGGCATGTTTCCGAAAACCCGGACACGGATACGGTCTTTTCAAGGACGCCTCAGGCACGTGATCGATACATGGCACGGTATCTGATGGCGAAGCATTCCCTGGGTGGCAAGGAATACAAGATCCCGATGCGCGAAGAGTCTGACGGAACGCGTCGGCTCTTGGCCTTGGCTCCCCTGCTCATGGCCGGGAAGGAAGAGCCTCGGGTTTTCGTCGTCGATGAACTCGACCGTAGCCTGCATCCGCTCCTGTGTTGGGAGTTTCTCCGGCTATTTGCCGACACCATGCCGGGCGCCCAGCGGCAGCTCGTCGTCACGACGCACGAGGCGCACCTGCTCCATCAGGATCTCCTGCGTCGAGACGAGTACTGGTTCATGGAGAAAGACGAGACCCAGCAGAGTCGTTTGTACCCGCTCTCCGACTACCGGAATATCCGCAACGATCTTCAGCTCGAGAAGGGGTATCTGAACGGCCGATTCGGAGCACTGCCGATCATCGGACGGATGGATGACATCGAGGCGCTGCTCGCCAGTCCTGGAAAGGAGCCGGCGAGCGATGCCTCGGAAGCGACGTCCGCTTGAGCGGGACGGAGAAGTCGTTCGTGATGCGGCGCTGATCGTGATCGCGTCGGAAGACCGGTATGCCGTCGAAGACTATTTCAGGAAATTCCAGTCGAAGCGGTTCCGTTTCAAGGTGTTGCCCACGAACGACGGTCGATCGTCACCCGAAGCGGTACTCCGAAGACTTGACGATTACCGTCAGGAGTTTGACGTCGGGGAACACGACGAAATGTGGATCTGCATCGACCTTGATCACTGGGGAGATCCCAACCACATCGCCAATCTGACGCAGGTGAGGCACCTGGCCGGACAGAAGGGATATGGATTCGCGATCAGTCATCCCTGCTTCGACTTCTGGATTCTGCTTCATTTCCAGGAGCCGCCGGCTTCCGGTATCGGCCGTTGTGCCGACGTCGCGGGAATTCTCACCGGACACATCCCCGGCTACTCGAAGAGGTCCATCAAAAACCTTTCGCTCACGACCGAGCAAGTCGAGCAGGCCATGGAGCGTGCCGGGCGACTGCCATCGGCGGAGACCCTGACACCGGATGGGCCGATGACACAGGTGCACCTGATCCTCGAGAGCCTGCGTGCGAAGGAATCGATTCGGCTCACGTAGCTGCTGCTGAGGATGGGGCCATGCCGCGCGACCGCTACGCGGCCGGATCGGTCCCGCTCACGCCACCAATTCCGGGATCACCCGTGCCGGTTCGACGCCGGTGAGCTTGAAGTCGAGACCCAAGTGGCGGTAGGTGAAGCGCTCGTGGTCGAAGCCGAGGAGCTGGAGCACCGTGGCGTGGAAGTCGCGGATGTGCACCGGATCCTTGACGATCTGGTAGGAGAAGTCGTCGGTTTCGCCGTGGATCTGCCCGCCGCGGGCACCCCCCCCGGCCATCCACATCGTGAAGCAGCGCGGATGGTGGTCGCGGCCGTAGTTCTCCCGCGACAGGCCCCCCTGCGAGTAGATCGTGCGGCCGAACTCCCCGCCCCAGATGATGAGCGTGCTGTCGAGGAGACCGCGGCTCTTGAGGTCCTGGACGAGGCCGTGGCAGGCCTGGTCGATGTCCTTGCACTGCATCGGCAGGCGGACGGCGACGTTGGCGTGGGTGTCCCAGTTGTTGAGGTACACCTGCACGAAGCGCACGCCGCGCTCCACCATCCGCCGGGCCATGAGCACGGTGTTGGCGAACGTGCCCGGCTTCTTCGCCTCCTCCCCGTAGAGCGCGAAGGTGCTCGCCGGCTCGGCGGCGATGTCGGTCAGTTCCGGCACGCTCGACTGCATGCGGAAGGCCATTTCGTACTGGGCGATGCGCGTCCGCGTCTCGGGGTCGCCGATCTGCTCGAGCGTGCGCTGGTTGAGGGCCGCGAGGCCGTCGAGCGTCTTGCGGCGGACCTCCGCGGGGACGCCGGCGGGGTTGTTGATGTACAGGATCGGATCGCCGGCGGAGCGGAAGCTGACCGCGGAATACTCGCCGGGGAGGTAGCCGCTCGACCACAGCCGGGCCCCGATCGCCTGCACCTGCTCGGTGTTGGTCGGCTTGGCGACGAGGACCACGAACGTGGGGAGGTTCTGGTTGAGCGAGCCGAGACCGTAGCTGGCCCACGCGCCCAGGCAGGGGCGGCCGTGGAGTTGGTTGCCGGTCTGCATGTAGGTGATCGCCGGCTCGTGGTTGATCGCCTCGGTGTGCATCGTGCGGATGAAGCACATCTGGTCGATCATGCTGGCGGTGTGGGGGAGGAGCTCCGAAACCCACATGCCGCTCTGGCCGTGGCGCGCGAACTTGAACTTCGAGGGCGCGATCGGAAAACGCTTCTGGCCCGAAGTCATCGTGGTGAGCCGCTGGCCGTTGCGGACGCTCTCGGGGAGGTCCTTGTCGTACCAGTCGTTCATCACCGGCTTGTAGTCGTAGAGATCCATCTGCGGCGGGCCGCCCACCATGTGCAGGTAGATGACGTGCTTGGCGCGGGGGGCGAAGTGGGGGCCGATCGCCCCCGGCACCCGGGCCACGCCGTCGCTCCCCACCACCGCCGCGCCGCCGGCGTCGCCGCGGGCCGCACCCTGGGCGATGAGCGAGGCCAGGGCCGCGCCGCCGAGGAGGTGGCCACCGCGCTCGAAGAACCGGCGCCGGGTGAGATTGAGCCCGAGTTCGCCCAGGGGCGTGGCGGGATCGGTCATGGGATGTCTCCTGTCGGCGGCAGGGCGCGGAATCGGGGGCGGGCGGCACGGGGCCGCGTCACTTGCAGAGAACCTCGTCGAGGTTCATCAGTTCGTTGGTGAGCATCGTCCAGGCGGCCAGTTCGGCGGCGTCGGCGTGGCGCGGTCTGGAGTCGCCCACCGTGATCACCTGCTTGGCCTCCTCGGCGTGGCCGGCGTAGAAGGCCCGCAGGTCGGCAAGTGACTGCTGCACCAGCGCCATCTCCCCGGGGGCGAAGGGGCGGGCGATGAGCCGCCGGGCGATGAAGTCGATCCGCGCCTCGTCGGTGGCCCCGCCGCTCTCGAATGCCCGGTCGGCCAGCGCCCGGGCCGCCTCGACGAACTGCGGGTCGTTGAGCGTGACCAGGGCCTGGAGCGGGGTGTTGGTCCGTTCGCGGCGGATGGTGCAGGTCTCGCGCGACGGGGCGTTGAAGATCTCCATCGACGCCGGTGGCGCCGTCCGCTTCCAGAACCAGTACATGCTCTTGCGGTACAGGGCGTCGCCGCTGTCGCGCTTGTAGACGTTGGTGTTGCCCCCCATCGACACCGCCTCCCAGACGCCATCGGGCTGGTAGGGCTTCACGCTCGGGCCGCCGATGTGGCGGACGAGGAGGCCGCTGGCGGCGAGGGCATGGTCGCGGACCATCTCGGCATCCATGCGGAAACGCGGCCCACGCGAGAGGAGCCGATTGGCGTTGTCCTTGACGAGCTTGTCGGGCGTCGTCGCCGCCGACTGCCGGTAGGCGGCACTGGTGACCATGAGCCGGAAGAGGCGCTTCACGTTCCAGCCGCTCTCGCGGAACTCCACCGCCAGCCAGTCGAGGAGCTCGGGGTGGCTCGGCAGTTCGCCCGACACGCCCAGGTCGGCGCTGGTCCGCACCAGTCCTGTGCCGAACACCTCCTGCCAGAAGCGGTTGACCGTCGTCCGCGCGGTGAGCGGATGGTCGGCGAGGAGCAGCCAGCGGGCCAGACCGAGGCGGTTGCGCGGCGCCCCGGCGGGAAACGGCGGCAGGACGTCGGGGGTGTCGGGCTGGACCTCGTCGGTGCGCTTGTCGTATTCGCCGCGGGCCAGGACGTAGGCTTTGGGCATTTCCGGCTTCTCGTGCATCACGTGGGCCACCGTGCCCCGGCGCCGCAGGTCCGCCTGCTCCGCGTCGA
This sequence comes from Planctomycetia bacterium, assembly GCA_009924545.1. Lineage (GTDB taxonomy): Bacteria > Planctomycetota > Planctomycetia > Pirellulales > UBA1268 > F1-20-MAGs016. The sequence continues at coordinate 5,616 of RFRL01000244.1, forward strand.
GCGCCGCGAGCCGCGCCGTGGCGGTCTTGAAGGGCTCGTCGGCCGTGGCCAGCCACCAGTCGTAGACGGCGCCGGCGGCGGCGGGCCGG
>RFRL01000245.1 GCA_009924545.1 Planctomycetia bacterium
CACCCTCTCCAACCCAACCCCCGAAACCTGCCGAACCGTCAGTCACAAGTGCATGTCGCCGAACGACTTAACACACACCGAAGGGCTTCATCGGCAGGTCAGGCCGACGACGGGAATCGATCGATGACCGCGCCTTTCCGTCCGTTCGACCGTTTCAATTCAGCAGGCACTCCGCAGGTTGCAGGCGGCGATTCCGACGCCTGTGCGTACACTGCCGGTTCAACGCTGCCGGTCCACACGGCCCGAACGATGAACGTTTTCCCGCTCCTGGTGAGGCCTCGATGAACGCTTTCCATGTCAACCGTCCCCGCAGTGCTGCCGGGTTCACCCTGGTGGAGCTCCTGGTGGTGATAGCGATCATCGGCGTACTCCTCGGGCTCTTGCTTCCTGCCGTGCAAAACGTGCGCGAGGCGGCCCGGCGGATCGAGTGCAAGAACCACCTCAAGCAGGTCGGCCTGGCGATGACCATGTACATGGACCGCAAGGCCCGGCAGACCTACCCCGATGCGGCCGTGCTCCCCAGCGACGAGCTCGTGTTCTTCACCCCCACGCGCCCGATCAAGAACAGCATCGCCTTCTTCCTCGCCCCCTACAGCGAGAACAACCGCAACATCTTCAAGTGCCCCTCCGACGTCTACTACTTCCAGAAGTCCGAGAAGGCGATCAACAAACTGAAGGCCGACCTGTCGGCGATCGGGCGTAACTACGACACTGTCCGCCCACCCGAATACGCCACGCTCCCCTACGAGGGGACGAGCTACGAGTACCCGGCGCGGCGCCTCGCCAACAAGACGCGTGAGGAGGCGCAGACCTACCGCGGCAGCCAGGCGGCCTCCTCCAAGCTGTGGTGGATGTACGAGTTCGAGGCCTTCCACTCCGGGGGCGGCGGGTTCTTCGTCCAGGAAGACATCGACTACAACGACCCCGACCCGAACCGGCCGCCGCCGGTCGAAGGGGCGCGGAACTTCCTCTTCGCCGACGGCCACGTCGAAAACCTTTGACCGCGGCCTGACGCACCCGTGTCGGCCCCCGTTCGCCTGTCGTCGCCTCGTTCGCCCGTGCCTGCCCCCGCCCTTCGGAGCCCGCTCGTCATGAGTACCGCAGCCACCCGATCGTCCTCACGGTACCGGGCCGACGATGGAGATGCGCAGCGTTCCAAGGGGCTGTGGCTGTGGATCGCCCTGGGAGTGGTGCTCCTGGGGCTGGTGGGGTTCCTCATCGCCTGGCTGGCGGGATGGATCCGCTTCGGCACCGACCCGCGGGTGGCGGAGATCCGCTCGCTCCAGCAGGAGCTGCAGACTAAGTTCACCGGCGGCCCCGCCAACGAGGCACAGGCGAAGGAGATGGTGGCCGCCATCGGCACGGTGATGCAGAAAATGAACGACCTCCCCCCGAACCTGCGTCGCGAGGCGATGTCGGGCCGCAACTTCATGGGGGGCGGCATGCAAAACAACGTGAAGAGCTACTTCACCGCCCCACCGGAGGATCGGAAGAAGATCCTCGACAAGCAGATCGACCAGATGGAATTGATGGCGAAGGCGTTCGCCTCCGCCGGCGGTATGCGCGGCGGTCCGCCGGGTGGCGGTCCCCCCGGCGGCGGCCCGCCCGGTGGTGGCGGCGGCGGTCAGGCCGGTGGTCCCCCGGGTGGTGGTCCGCCGCGGACCGGTGGCGAGGATGGCCGCAACAATTGGCGGAAGAACATGATCGACCGCACGAGCCCCGACCAGCGGGCCCAGTTCAACGAGTATTTCCGGGCCATGGAAGAGCGCCGCAAGGAGCGGGGCATGGGCTCCACGCCGTGGGGACCGCGGGGCTGACGCCGCGCGACCTTCCGTGCGGCTGGGTTCCCACTCGTGATGCACGACACCCTGGGCCTCCTCGCCGAAGCGGTGCAATTGGCCACCGACCTCGGCCACGACGTCCGCGAAGAGCCGCTCGGCGACCTGCCCGGCGGCGCCTGCCGCGTGGGTCAATCCCGGTGGATCCTTGTCAACCTCGACCTGCCGGCGGCCGAACGCCTGGCGGTGATCGTCGCGGCCCTCCGCGAAGATGATCGGGTCGGTGCGCAGCCGATGAGCCGGGCCCTCGCGGCGCGGATCGCCGGCCACGGCTCCCCGGGAAGACGGCCAGGCACCGGTCAGCCCTGAACGGCCCGTATCTCTGGAAGGCCCGGGTCTGTGGAAGGCCTGGGCCGACGCTCAGCATGGCCGGGCGATCTCGTCCGGCGGCCGCCGGTAGAGCCCGTGGGACTGGATGTAGCATTCGACGGCCCGCGGGACGCGATACCGGATCCCGCGCCCCACGGCGACGCGCTGGCGGATGTCGGTCGAGCGCAGGCCGATCGCGGGCAGGGTGACGCGCTCGGCGAGCACCTGCGCGAGCCCGTCGGCCCCGAGGACGCGGTCGAGCCCACCGCGCCGGCAGATCGCGGCCACGTCGTCGAGGCCGGCCCACCCCACCGCCACGAGCCTTGCCTGGGCGAGGATCCCGGCCGGATCGCGCCAGGTGGGAAACTGCTCCAGGCTGTCGGGGCCGAGGAGGAGGTGCAGGCTGTCGCCGGGAAACGCCTGCCGCAGCGCGGCCAGGGTGTCGACGGTATAGCTCGTCCCACCGCGGTCGATCTCCACCGTCGAGACGGCGAAGGCGTCGTGGCCCCCCAGCGCCAGGGCCAGCATCGCCAACCGATGCGGGGCCGTGGCGAACGTGCCCTCCGTCTTGTGCGGGGCCACCGCCGCCGGGACGAAGAGCACCCGGTCGAGCCGCGCCTCCTCGCGGCAGGCCTCCGCCAGGAGGAGATGCCCGACGTGCACCGGGTCGAAGCTGCCGCCGAAAATGCCCAGCCTCACGCGCGTCTCCTTGACGAGGGCGATCCCACCGCGGGAAGCCGGTCGGCGTGTGTTACAACGCCCCGGGGCCCGGCCCGTGGCGGGGAACCGTCAGGCCCGTCGCGCGGACCGTCTCCATGGATGACGAGCATACGACCCAGCGGGCCCTCTTCGACACCCGGCCGGCGTGGCGCGAGGACGAGGCCCGCCGCGGCACCGTGGCCACCGTCGTCCTCCCCGACGGCGTCGACCGGCCGCTCGACTATCTGGTTCCCGACGCGCTGGCCGAAGCGGTCAGCCCCGGCCGCCGCGTGCGGGTGCCGCTGGGGAAGGGGGACCGCCAGCGGCTGGCCTACTGCGTCGCCGTCCGCACCGGCGACCTGCCGCAGCGGCCCCTCAAACCCCTTTCCGGCGTCGAGGACGACGCTCCGCTCCTCTCCCCGCGGATGATCGCCCTGACGAAGTGGATGGCCGACCGCTGGCTGTCGCGCTGGGGGGAGGCGCTCGAGGCGGTCCTCCCGGCGGGCGTGCGGCTCACCCGGCGGCCGCGCTCCACTCCGCTGTTGACGGTGGCCGCGACCGCACCGGCCCGACCGCCCACCGCCGGACAGGCGCGGGCGCTGGCGGCCGCAGTCGTGCCGATGACGGCCGCCGACCTGGCGCGCACGGCCGGCGTGGCACCGGCGGTGGTGGCGCGCCTGGTGCGCGGCGGGTTGCTCGTGCCGGCCGCACAGCAGCCGCTCATGCCGGGCGGCGACCGACCGCCGGTGGCCCATGAACGGCCGGCGGCCCTCTCCGCCGCGCAGACGGCGGCCTTGGAGGCGATCCGGGCGCCGCTCGCCGCGGCCCGGCACGAGACCATCGTCCTGTTCGGTGTCACCGGCAGCGGCAAGACCGAGGTCTACCTCCGCGCGGTCGAGGAGACGATCGCCCACGGCCGGCAAGCGATCGTCCTCGTGCCCGAGATCAGCCTCACCCCGCAGACCTGCGACCGCTTCCGGGCCCGGTTCGGCCGCGTCGCCGTGCTCCACAGCCACCTCACGCCGGCAGAGCGGCACGCCCAGTGGAGATTGATCGCCGCGGGTGGGGCGAACGTCGTCGTCGGGGCCCGCAGCGCCGTCTTCGCCCCGGCGCCGCGGCTCGGCCTGATCGTCATCGACGAGGAGCACGAGAGCAGCTTCAAGCAGTCCACCGCCCCGCGCTACCATGCCCGCGACGTCGCCGAGTGGATCGCGCGCGAGGCGGAGGTGCCCCTCGTCCTCGGCTCGGCCACGCCGGCGCTCGAGACCTTCGCGCGGTGCCGGTCGGGCGCGTGGCGGATGTGCCGCCTGCCCGAGCGGGTGGGGGCCGGCCGCCTCCCGCCGGTGATCACGGTCGACCTGCGGACGCCGGAGAACCGCCGCGGCGGTCCGGTGAGCCCCCGGCTCGCCGCGGGGATCCGCTGGGCCCTCGACGCCGGCGGGCAGGTGATGCTCCTCCTCAACCGCCGGGGCTTCGCCACCCACGTGCAATGCCGCGCCTGCGGGGCCGCCGTCCGCTGCCCGCAGTGCGACCTCGCGGTCACGCTCCACCAACCGGGCAACCGCGGCATCTGCCACGGGTGCGGCCTCGTCACCCGCCTGCCGGGCGACTGCCCCGCCTGCCGGGCCCCGCACCTGGCCCAGCGCGGCACCGGTACACAGCGCCTGGAGGAATACTGCCGCACCACTTTCCGCGGCGCCCGCGTGGCGCGGATGGACACCGACACGATGCGCTCCCGCGGCAGCCACGAACGGACCCTCGACGCCTTCCGCAACCGGGAGATCGACCTCCTCGTGGGCACGCAGATGATCGCCAAGGGGCTCGACTTCCCGGCCGTGATGCTCGTCGGCGTGCTCGCCGGCGACACCGCCCTCCACATCCCCGACTTCCGCGCCGCCGAGCGGTGCTGCCAGCTCGTCACGCAGGTGGCGGGTCGCAGCGGCCGCGGCGAGCGCGGCGGCCGGGTGGTGGTGCAGACGAGCACCCCCGATCATCCGGCGATCGTTGCCGCCGTGCGGCACGACTACGAAGCGTTCGTCAACCAGGAGCTGCCGGCGCGGGCGGCGCTCGGTTATCCGCCGGAAGGGAGCCTCGTGCGGATCGTGGTCCGGGGCCTCCACGAGGAGACGGTCGCCACCTGGGCCGGCGAGGTGGCGACGCGGCTCCGCGCGGCCGCGGCCGACGCCGACGCGGCGACCGGGGCGATCCGTGTCCTCGGCCCCGCCCCGGCCCCGATCGCCCGCCTCCGCGACCGCCACCGCTGGCACCTCCAGGTGCACGGCAGCGACGGCGCGGTCCTCCGCGGTTTGGTGCACCGCGTGGCGACCACGCTCCAGACCCCCACGGGTGTGGCCTGGATCGTCGACGTCGATCCGGTGGAGATGCTCTGAGGCACTCCCGGCAAGGCGCGCTGCGGCGGCATGCGGGTTTCACCGCTCCGCGGCCAGCGGGTAGATTGCGTTCGCAGGGGAGCGAGCGGCGATGGCCTCCACCAAACTGGGCGAGATCCTGGGCGAGACGAGCCTGGAGCGGAAATGCCGCTTCCTGTTCGGGCTCTGCCTCCTCGTGCTCATCACCGGCAGCTTCTGGTGGTACGGGAGCCGGACCGAGGCCCTGGTCTACGAGAGCACGCGCACCACCGGCCGCCATCTGGTCGATGCCATCATGCTCCAGCGGCACTGGGTGACGCTGGAGGCCAACCGGCAGAAATACGAGCCGCTGATCGAGAAGCTCGGCCGCGACCTGCAGCGTGAACCCTACGAATGGGTGCTCCTCGACCCGGCCGCGACGCCCGAGGCGGCGGCCGGCTACAAGCGCCTCGACGT
>RFRL01000246.1 GCA_009924545.1 Planctomycetia bacterium
GCTCAAGCAGAGGGGTGACGCCCCTCGCGCCTCTGCCCTCGCATCGACCCGCAGCCACGGGTGACGGGCCGATGCGAGGGCGACGGCGGAGGGGCTTCGCGGGTCCCTGGGAAAGACAAGGCACGTGAGACGGTCGCGGTGACCGCACAATGCTTCGCTTCGCTTCACGGCCCCGTGATGGGCAGGTGCGGGGATGCGCACGTCCCGGGACAGGACAGAACAGGACAGAACAGGACGGAACGGAACAGGACAGCACAGACCAGAACACGACGGCAGACCGCCGCAGACGTCAGCGCGACGGCTTCTTCGGCGCGGGACGACCCGGTGGGGCGGGGGGATCGGCGGCGGCATCGTCTGCCGGGGCGTCCGGGTTCGGGGCGTTGGGCGTGGGTGCTTTGGTATTTGCGGCGTCTGCCTTCGCGTCGCCGGGCTTGCCCTCGTCGAGCACGATCGAGGCGGAATTGATGCAGTAGCGCAGGCCGGTCGGCGGCGGGCCGTCGTTGAACACGTGGCCCAGGTGGGCGCCGCACTTGCGGCAGGTGACCTCCGTGCGCTGCATGAAGAACGAGAAGTCGTCGTGCTCGGCCACCACCTGCCCCTTGACGTTGCCCTGCTTGGCGTCGATCGGGGCGTTGAAGCTCGGCCAGCCACAGCCGCTGTCGAACTTCTCGTCGGAGCGGAACAGCGGCTCGCCGCAGCAGATGCAGCGGTAGGTGCCCTTGGTCTTCGTGTTCCAGTACTTGCCGGTGAAGGCGCGCTCGGTGCCCTTGAGACGCGTCACCTGGAACTGCTCCGGTGTGAGGCGCTGCTGCCAACCCTCGAGCGTGGTCGGGATGGGATCACCGTTGGCATCGACGATCGGTTGCTGGCCGGCGCCCTGCTGCCCGGCCGGGCCACCCTGCTTTGGCGAGTTGTTTTTCTGCATCGAGTTCCTCGGCTTGGTGGGAGCGGCCGGGCGCGGCTGCCCCGGCGGATCGGCGGCACGGGCCATGGACGCACGGGCGATGAGCACTCCCGTCAAGAGCGCTCCGGTGGCGATCACAGCAGCCACCAACGGGATACCGGGTCGAGTCATGTCACCCTCCCTTCTTCGGATCGGGCAGCGTCTGTGGCTTGTATTCGTGATCCCGCTTCCGCACCACCTCCGCCTTCACGATCCGGTCGGGCTTGATGCCGGGCACGGTGCGGCCCTGCGGATCCTGCGTCCGGATCAGCTTGGGGAGGATGTCGAATCCCTCGATCACCCGGCCGAACACGGTGTGCTTGCCGTCGAGGTGCTCGGTGGGGCGGAAGGTGAGGAAGAATTGGCTGCCGCCGGTGTCCTTGCCGGCGTGGGCCATGGAGAGCGTGCCGAGGAAGTGCTTCCGGGCGTCGGGCAGTTCGCACTCGCAGGGGATGGCGTACCCGGGGCCGCCGCGGCCGGTGCCCGAGGGATCACCCCCCTGGGCCATGAACCCGCCGATCACCCGGTGGAACGGCGTGCCGGCATACAGCCCCTTCTCCACCAAGGAGATGAAGTTGGCGACGGTGTTGGGGGCCTCGTTCTCGAACAGCTCCACCACGATGTCGCCCCGCGTGGTGGTGATCTTCACGCGGGGCCGGTCGTCGGCCTTCTCGTCGGCGGCGCGGGCGGCCATCTCCGCGTCCACCTTGGGACCCTCGCGGGCGATGGCCGTTTCCAACTGGCCGACGCGCCCCTGCTCGACACCCGCCGCGGCCGCCTTCCCCAGCCACGCCTGGGCGAGGTCGAGCTTCGACAGCACCATCGCCGCGGTGGCGGCCACGAGGGTGACCTCCTTCTCCACGTCGCCGGGCTGGGCGAGCACCCCCGCCTTGTCGAGCAGGCCGGCCAACTGCAAGGCACGCTGCGGGTCGTCGTTCTGGAAGGCGGCGACGACCACGGCGCCGCAGATGTCGCGCGCCCCCTTGTTGTCGGGATCAGCGAGCACGACGGCGAAGGCGGCCGTCTCGAGGCGGTCGCTGGCCTTTTCCGCCTCCGGCTTGAGGGCGTTGAACTTCGCCTCGAGCGCGTCCTGCTTCGCCTTGTCGGTTTCGTTCTGGTACTCGCCGCCGAGGACTTGCATCTCGGTCACCAGCCGCTTCATCTCCTTGCGGGCGGCATCGAACTCGGCGACCGCCGCCGCGCGGTCGGCCGGCGGCTGCACGACCGGGGCAGCGGCCTGGCCGGCCGGAGCAGCAGGTTGCGCCTGCGCCCCGGTGGGCGCCACCGCCGCACCGACCGCCATGATCCCCGCCACCGCCACCGTGAACACTCGCCCGCGCATCGCCAAACCTCCCCGGGGGTCGCACCATCCCTGGCGGCCAACCACCGCCCGCAGGGTACGATACCACGGTCGTCCCCCCTTCCGGAACGTCGTCATGCCGCGGCCCGGCCGCTCCGAGCCCGACCGTGGCCGCCGCCGCGGTGCCGCGCCCGGCGACTCCACCGATGCCGCCAGTCCCCCCCGGATCATCGGCGGCGACCTGCGCGGCCGCCGGCTGTCGTTCGTTCCCGACCCACGCACCCGGCCGATGAAGGACCGGGTCCGGGAGAGCCTCTTCGACCTTCTCGGCACCACCGTCCGCGGCAGCTTGGCGATCGACTGTTTCGCCGGCTCGGGGGCCCTGGGGTTCGAGGCCCTCAGCCGGGGTGCCGGGCGGGCGATCCTCGCCGAGCGGCATTTCCCCACGGCCGACCGGCTGCGGCACTCGGCCACCGACCTGGGGGTGTCCGACCGGGTGGAGGTGCGTCCCGGCGACGTGCTGGTGTGGACCCGCCGCGCGCCGCCCCTGCCCACCGCCGAACCGTGGATCGTGTTCGTGTCGCCGCCGTGGGAGCTGTTCGCCACCCGGCGCGACGACCTGGTGGCCCTGGTGGCGATGTTCCAGGGGGCGGCGCCGCCGGGGAGCGTGATCGTGGTCGAATCGGACACCACGTTCGATCCGGGGGCTCTGCCCGGGACCGCCTCCTGGACAGCCCGGGCGGTGCCCCCGGCCGTGCTCCATTTCTGGTGGCGTCCCGACGCCTGACCGGCTGGCGGAAACGGTGCCGTGGCCGCCGGCCGTCTGGTATTTGGTATTGTTGACGGGGATTCACGTCGGGGAGATCGTGGCGGGAAGCGAGTAGGGGTGCGGATGTTCGTGCGCAACCACCGGGAGGCGACTCCCTTCACCACGGCCGACGGCTCCACGATCCGGGAGCTGCTCTCCCACCGTGATCCGGCGATCCGCGCCCAGAGCCTCGCCGAGGCCAGGCTCCTCCCGGGGAAGGCCACCACCCCCCACCACCACGCCGTCACCGAGGAGATCTACTACATCCTCTCCGGCGAGGCGCTGATGACCCTCGGCCACGACGACTCCCGGCCGGTCGGCCCCGGCGACGCCATCGCCATCCCGCCGGGGGTCCGGCACACGATCCGCAACACCGGCGCGGCCGAGCTCGTGTTCCTCTGCACCTGTGCCCCGGGCTACGAACACACCGACACGTTCCTGGAATCCTGAGGGCCTGGAATCCTGAGGGCCTGGAATCCTGAGGGCCTGGAATCCTGAAGGCCTGGAATCCTGAAGGCCCCACCCACTTTCGCCCCCACCCGTCACCCCACCTCTTCCCATGGCCATCACCGACGCCTTCGCCTCGCTCCTCGTCTCCGAGGGCCTCGTCAGCGCCGAGCAGCTCGCCGAGGTCACGCGCATCGCCGGCGCCTCCGGCAAGAAGATGCACGAGGAGGTGGTGCGCCTCGGCTACGCCCCGGGCGACAAGGTGATGCGCGCCCTGGCCAAGGCCTACCGGCTCAAATACGTCGATCTGGCGTCGACCACCGTGCCGCAGGAGACGGTGGAGCTGCTGCCGGAGAGCGTGGCCCGGGAAAACACCATCTTCCCGCTGTCGCTCGAGGGCTCCACGCTGCGTGTGGCCGGCTGCGACCCCACCGACCTCGACACGCAGGAGAAGCTCCGCTTCATCCTCAACCGCGACGTGGAGATGGCCCTCGCCCCGCGTGAGCAGATCATCGAGGCCATCAACCGCCACTACGGGGCCAGCGACGGCGAGAGCGCCGACTCGATGCTCCAGGAGTTCACCGACACCGCCATCGACTTCACCGAGACGGCGGTCGAGCAGGCCGCGGCGGTGGCCGGCGACGACAACTCCGACGCCCCGGTGGTGAAGCTCGTCAACCTGATCATCACCGAGGCGGTGCAGCTCCGCGCCAGCGACATCCACATCGAGCCCTTCGAGAACCGGGTCCGGATCCGCTACCGGATCGACGGCCGGCTGGTGGAGCGCGACAACCCGCCGCGCCGCCTCCTCGGCGCCATCCTGTCGCGCATCAAGATCCTCTCCAAGCTCGACATCGCCGAGCGCCGCCGCCCCCAGGACGGCCGCATCAAGCTCACCGTCGACGGCAAGGACTTCGATCTCCGCGTCAGCGTGCTCCCCACCAACCACGGCCAGTCGGTGGTGATGCGCGTGCTCGACAAGGACAACATCCGCGTCGGCATCCGCCAGCTCGGCCTCTCCGAGCACGATTTCCGCAACTTCAAGAACCTCATCCGCCGCCCCAACGGGATCATCCTCGTCACCGGCCCCACCGGCTCGGGCAAGACCACCACCCTCTACGCCTCGCTCAACGAGCTCAACCGCCCCGACACGAAGATCATCACCGCCGAAGACCCGGTGGAGTACTACCTCGCCGGCATCAATCAGGTGGAGGTCCGCCACCAGATCGGCCTCGACTTCGCCCGCGTCATCCGCGCCATGCTCCGCCAGGCGCCCAACGTGATCCTCGTCGGCGAGATGCGCGACACCGAGACGGCCCAGATGGGCATCCAGGCGTCGCTCACCGGCCACTTGGTGTTCAGCACGCTGCACACCAACGACGCCCCCAGCGCCATCACGCGGATGATCGACATGGGGGTGCCGGCCTACCTCGTGGCGTCGAGCATCATCGCCGTGCTCGCCCAGCGCCTCGTGCGGATCAACTGCCCCAAGTGCAAGCAGCCCTTCCAGCCGCTCGACACGCAGATCGAGGCGGCGGGGATCACCGCGGAGCAGCTCAAGGGGGCGACCTTCATGAAGGGCCGCGGCTGCGCCAACTGCCAGAAGACCGGCCACAAGGGGCGCCTGGGGATCTTCGAACTGATGGTGATGACCAACAAGATCCGCGAGTTGGCGTTCCAGGGGGCCCCCACCCAGGACATCCGCCGCGCCGCCTGCAGCCAGGGGATGCGGGTGATGTTCGAGGACGGGGTGCAGAAGGTGCTCCGCGGCATCACCACCTTCGACGAGGTCTTCCGGGTGGCGAAGAAGGTCGAGGAGTGACCCGGCGTCCTTCAGGCGCCCGCACCGGCGAAGCGATCCCGGCACCAGCGGGCCACCCGGGCGGCCAGTGACTGATTCCGCACGAGGAACGTGTGATTTGTGGTCGCATGCTCGGCGTAGTCGGCGACGTGCGTGATGGGGAGATCACCGCGCCCCAGAACCCTCGACAGATCCGCGCTCGACTCGGCGACGAGTCCATCGTTCGGTTCCTTGAGCCTGCCCTGCACCCAGGTGTTGACCAACTGGTTGCGGAAGGCGCCACCGC
>RFRL01000247.1 GCA_009924545.1 Planctomycetia bacterium
CGGCGTCGTGGAGGATCCGCGACACCTCGTCGTCGATGATCCGCGCCGTGTTCTCGCTGAACTCGCGCTGCTCGTACACGTCGCGGCCGAGGAACGGGTGGTCGTTCGACACGTGGCAGGCCACCGGCCCCACCTTCTCGCTCATCCCCCAGTGGGCCACCATCCGCCGCGCCAGCCGCGTGGCCTGCACGAGGTCGTTCTCCGCGCCGGCGGAATACTCGCCGAAGACGAGTTTCTCCGCCGACCGGCCGGCGAGGATGAACACCAGCCGATTGGTGAGGTCACTCTCACCGATGTTCATCCGGTCCTCCTCCGGCACCAGTTGCGTCACGCCCAGGGCGCGGCCCCGGGGGATGATCGTCACCTTGTGGAGCTTGTCCACACCGGGCAACAGCCAGGCCGCCAGGGCGTGACCCGCTTCGTGATACGCCGTCATCGTCTTCTCGCGCCCGGCGAGGACCTCCTCGCGCTTCGGACCCATCAGCACCTTGTCGCGGGCGAAGTCGAAATCGGAGGAGTCGACCGCCACCTTGTCGTGCCGCGTCGCCCACAACGCCGCCTCGTTGACGAGGTTGCGGATGTCGGCACCGGTGAGCCCCACGGTGGCTGAGGCGAGGCGGTCGAGATCGACGTCGGCCGCCAGCGGCACGTTGCGAGTATGCACCTTGAACAGCGCCAGCCGGGCCTTCTGGTTGGGGCGGTCGACGGTCACGTGGCGGTCGAAGCGCCCCGGCCGGAGGAGCGCCGGGTCGAGCACGTCGGGGCGGTTGGTGGCCGCCAGCACGATCACGCTCTCGGTGGGGCTGAACCCGTCCATTTCCGAGAGGATCTGGTTGAGCGTCTGCTCGCGTTCGTCGTGGCCGCCCCCCAGGCCGGTACCACGGTGGCGCCCCACCGCGTCGATTTCGTCGATGAACAGGATCGCCGGCGCGGCGTCTTTGGCGGTCTTGAACAGGTCGCGGACCCGCGACGCGCCCACGCCGACGAACATCTGGATGAACTCCGAGCCGGAAATGGAGAAGAAGGGCACGCCCGCCTCGCCGGCCACGGCGCGGGCCAGGAGCGTCTTCCCGGTGCCCGGCGGACCCATCAGCAGCACCCCCTTGGGCACGCGGCCGCCGAGCCGCTGGAACTTCTGCGGATCCTTGAGGAACTCGACGATCTCGCGGAGATCCTCCTTCACCCCGTCCAGGCCCGCCACGTCGGCGAACGTCACGTGCTTGTCGGTGGCGGAGTAGCGCTTCGCCGGCGAGCGGCTGAAGCCGCCGAGGAAGCCGGTGCCGCCGAGCGGATCACGGGCGCGCCTGAGGGTGGTCCACATGAGCCCCATGAACATCAAGAACCCGAGCATGTACAGGCCGATGAGGAAGCCGGTGCCGTCGGTGGGCTGGCGGACGACCGTCTTCACCCCGTGGGTGAGGAGCAACTCGTCGAGGCTCCGGCCGAGGTAGCTCGACAGTTCGGTGCGGAAGGTCCGCGGGCGGCCCCCCACCGGACCGCCGGCGTCCTTGTATTCCCCACTGAGCACGTTGCCCGAGATCTCCACCGCGGCGACGTGGCCGGCGTTGACCTCGCGGACGAACTCGTCGTAGCTCACCGCCACCGGCAGCGACGCTTGCTCGCTGACGAGCACGGTGACCAGCGCCAGCCCGGCCAGCAGCATCATGATCAGCGCGGGCATGCCCAGCGGTTTGCCCAGCATCTGCCGGGGGCTCGGGGAACCTTTGGGCCGCGGGGGGGAATCCATGGGCTGACTCGGGCCGGGAAATGAGGAACGGCTGCCACGCAGGAGCGTCAAAGTGTAGTGTACGGGTCGTCCCTGGAAACGTTCGCATGCAGCCATTCTCCGGTGACACTGCCGCCCGGATGCCCCGGGGCGTGGTGGCGATCGCCAGCCGCGGCGGCCGGTATCTCGCCATTCGCCGCGGCCCCACGGTCGCCGCCGGCGGGCGGATCTGCTTCCCCGGTGGACACGTGGAGCCGGGCGAGGAGGAGCACGACGCCGTGGTCCGGGAATGCCGCGAGGAGGTGGGGGCGGTCGTCGCGGCGACGGCGCGGGTCTGGTCGAGCGTGACGAGTTGGGGGACGGCGTTGTCCTGGTGGACGGTGCGCTTCGTCGACGACGTGAGCCTGGAGGATGGAGGCCTGCTGCCTGATCCGGTGCTCGTGCCCCATCCGGTGGAGGTGGCGGAAATCCTCTGGCTCTCCGCCGACGAGATGCTCGCCCTCCCCGATCTCCTGCCGGGCAATCGCGAGTTCCTCGTCGCGGTCCGGGAGGGGTGCATCCGGCTCGACCCGTGATCCCGGCGGGCCCGCACCCCGGGCCTTCATCGTTCCTGTGCCCTCCCCCGGGCTGGGCCTCCATCGCCGCTGGGCCTTCATCGGGGCCGGGCCACGTTGGTAGACTCCCGGCCCCGCGAAACGATCGGTGGTGGCGACCGGCGGCGGGCCCGGTGATCCCGACGAGGAGATGTGCGATGGAGCGGTCGTTCGTGATGTTCAAGCCCGACTGCCTGGAGCGGCGGCTCCTCGGGCGGATCCTCTCCCGGTTCGAGGAGAAGGGGCTGCGGCTGATCGCCATGAAGATGCTCCGTGTCACTCCGGCGCTGTCGCGGGAGCACTATGCCGAGCACGTCGCCAAGCCGTTTTATCCGGCGCTCGAGCAGTTCATCACCGGCGCCCCGGTGGTGGCCACGGTGATGGAGGGGCCGGAGGCGGTGCGGGTGATCCGCGACATCCTCGGCGCGACCAGCGGCCTCAAGGCGGCGGCCGGCACGATCCGCGGCGACTATAGTTCCAGCCGGCAGATGAACCTCGTCCACGCCTCCGACTCCCCGGAGTCGGCAGCCCGGGAGATCGCCCTCTACTTCAAGGCGGACGAGGTTCTCTCCTGGGATCCGACCCTGGCTTGCTGGCTCCAGGCGCCCGACGAGAAGGGGTGATCGGCTGCGTGCCGGTCAGCGGGCGCTGGATCGCTACAAGCGCGCGGCCAGAAAGGGTGATCGGCTGCGTGCCGGTCAGCGGGCGCTGGATCGCTACAAGCGCGCGGCCAGAAAGGGTGATCGGCTGCGTGCCGGTCAGCGGGCGCTGGGCAGCCCGTCGACATCGTCCCTCCGTGGCCTTTGTCCACACGAGAACTTCCAGTGGGTGCGGCTGCCGTGCAGCCGATTCACGGGAGCTGCGCTCCCGGCACCTCATCCCTGGGGTGCTGCAGGCTGTTTGTCCACAGCCTGCCATCGCACCGTCCAGGAGCTGCTCGGCCGCAACGACGTGGAGACGACGATGATCTCCACGCACATGCTCAGCAGGGGCCTCGGGGGGGACAGGGCCCGGCTGACCGACTCTGCGCGGGGGAAAGCTCGTCGGCGTCTGGGCCGGGACGAGCTTGGTCGCCAACCCGGGCGACGTCGCCGCCGAAAACGCGGGCCCAAGCACTGGCCGAGCGCGGGTGCGTCGCGGGCATGACGAACGTGGAATGGACAAGGGAGGGCACGGGGCAGGTGGTCCGGAATCGTGGCCGGACGCATCGCCCGCCGGGCGAGCCTTCCCCCCAAGATGGAGATGCGATAGGCTGCCCGCGGCGCCGGATAACGAACCGTGGAAGCGATCGGAGCCTCGGCCCAACCCGAGGCGGGTGGGGGACTTGGATCCGTTTCGTTCACACCCCGTGAGCGTGATATACGGCAGCCGCCGGGGCTTATACAGACCGCATAAATAGAAGTTAGCCAACAGGTGTATCGCGAAACATGAACGACTCGTCGCGTGATTTTCCGATTGAGGTCAACTCGACTTCCTTCGGCGTCAACGATGCCCTGCTTGATTGGAAAATCTTGCGCGGGGCAGAGCGACCATTCACAAGGCTCAGTAGTCTGTCGGATCTACTTTGCCTCTTCTCTGTTGTGGAGGCGGTTGCCATATACGACACCCTCTGGGTTTCGCCGGCCGACATCGAGTTCTTTGATGCCCTGAAACCGTTGGTTGATGCAGAGATCGTTCGAGACTGTAAAAGTGTCCCCGACAAGCTGAACGACCGCGCGGTCGAGCAGGAATTCAAAAACGTTGCCAGTATGCTGCGTTACGGCGAGATGGCTCGCCTGAGCGAAGTTGGTGCAATTGATGAAGCCTCAGAGCCAACATTCGCTCGATATCTTTTCGCTTCCAATCATCGAATAGACTCGGTTCTCGATCCCATCTACACCAGCTACGTGCCGCTGGTCAAACAGAACAGCTCTCGCTCACTTGCGTCTCGGCTTTCCCAGTCACTTTCAGCTGCTTATCGGAAGCAAATTGAGCAGCTGGTCGAGGGTGGGGCACCGATCGCCTTCTACATACCGCCCGCACCCGCTGTCATCCTTGACCGTAGTTCCGGTAATCGAGACCGCGTGATCAAGGAATTGTTAACGATCCGCCAAGAATTTGCAGCCTTTCGTGCAAAGTACCGTGCGTACCAAAACATCATCCGCCGTCCAGACAAACATACGCCAAAGGAGATGTCAGACGCGATTCGCGAAGGCCTGCATGAAATCGAATCAGCCATAGAGGCACTAGACACTCAGCGAACCGGTTCCCGTTTGATTGCGGACATGTTTGACGTTGACGTGAGTGGATCCGATGATGGACTGTCCATTAGCAAGCCATTCGGATCGCTCATAAAGGGAATTTGGAGTGCGACAAACACAAGGCTAGTTCGCGGTCGTGCTCAATGTTTGTTTGACCTTTGGCAAACGGCAACCAATGTGCGCGGATACGACACCATGTTGCAAAGACATTTTGATCTTGAAGAAACGGCACTTGAAGATGACGTTGAACTGGCTCAACAGCTAGGAATGTGGGTCGATAAGCAAGCTGGAATTAAGCGAAGAACGGAGGGGAGCGATGGCTCGAACAATCAAAGTCCAAGTTGACACGTCTCCAGCCAATCCGGGGCCATTCGGTATTCTCACCAATGTCCACGATGCAATTGAGGCGAACGATACGTCTGGACGCGAAGCCATTTTCCAAATGGTGCTTGCCGCAGTGAAAAAGGCGTGTGGAGAAGTGATCGAGAGTGACTACGAGACCGATCGTGCTTTATTCGGGATCTGGGCAACCCGATTCAGAATACAGAATGATGCCCATACCGACACGAATCGTCGACTTCTTCATGCAGCGTTGACGCAAATCTATAATGCCAATCAAGATTCAATACAGGGATTCAATATTGTGTGGGAGGGTGATCGTCAGAATTCGATGGTCGATGACGCGTTAGCATCGATCAAACGGTTTGGGACTACTTCATTCAACATAGATTCGGATAGGTTTTCACATCTGCAGGATGACGAGCCTGACGCAAATTGAATCCATAGTTGGCTAACAAAGCCGTGAACCGGAGCACTCATTCACGCGGCACCTGAAATCAATGTCTTCCGTTCGTGCCCGGTTACGGCAGGCGTTATATCTGTGTTAGGATGAACCTATGATCGACATAGCCCAGACCCTTACCGAACTGACAGCACTGCCGATTCAGGATCGGCTGCGCGTGGTCGAGT
>RFRL01000248.1 GCA_009924545.1 Planctomycetia bacterium
CGCGGATCGACCCCGACCGCGCCATTCCCGTGCCCGGCCCCGGCACGCCCCCCGGTGCCGACACCGACTTGTTCACCGGCGGCCGTCACACCACGCACTTTTGCGTCGCCGACGCCGAGGGCAACTGGGTGGCCTGCACGGCGACGATCAACACCACCTTCGGGTCGAAGGTGATCGTGCCCGGCACGGGCATCATCCTCAACAACGAGATGGACGACTTTTCCGTGCAGCCGGGAGTCCCCAACGCCTTCGGTCTCGTGGGAGGCGCCGCCAACGCCGTCGCCCCGGGCAAGCGCCCGCTCTCCAGCATGAGCCCCACGCTCGTCCTCGAACACGGCCGGCCGATCCTCGCCCTCGGCGGCGCCGGCGGCCCGACGATCATCTCGCAGACGGTGCAACATCTCGTCCGCATCCTCGACCTCGGCCAGTCGCCGGGGGAGGCCCTCGCCGGCGCCCGGATCCACCACCAGTGGAAGCCCGACCGCCTCGCGATCGAGCCGGGGATCCCGACCGAGGTCCGCGCCGCCCTGACGGCGCGCGGTCACCAGCTCCACGACGACACGGTGATCGGCGTGTCACAGATCGTGGGGCGGAGGCCCGATGGCACGTTCGTGGGGGCGAGCGACCCGCGGGTCAATGGCAGCGCGGCTGGGTGGTGAAGGGTCGACACCGGCGGAGTCCGCTCGGGAGTGGTACGACCGTTGGCCGGCACCCGCGGTGCGCGCTCGGGGGCGGTACGAGTCTCGCTTCGGTGGCGGCGTAGGCACCGCCGCCAACTCGCTCGAGCTCGCACCGACCCCCTCGCTGGTGTCGCTCGTTGGGCGCGGAGGGGGCGAGTTGTCGCGCGTCGGGCCCGGGAAGGCAAGGCGGGCGGCGCTTACTTCGCCGGTGTGGCGGCTTCGGTCTTCGACTCGGCGCTTGGCTCGGTGCTCGGTTCGGTGATCACGAGCGTGCCCCCCTCGTAGGTGCGCTTCACCAGTTCGACGTCGCCGATCGTGTATTCCACGCGGAGTTGCTTGAACACGCCCTCGGCCGGATCGCCGAGGAACGTGTTGTCCACCGGCACCTCCACTTTCCCGTCGTGGAGCCGGGCCTTCACCAGGTCGGTGACGTCGGCGGTGACTCCCTGCGAGTGGTCGCCGTAGGTCGCCTTGCGGATCGTGAGCTTGCCCGTGAGCTTTGGCGCCGGGATGAGGAGCGTCTCCCCCTCGTTCACCGTGATCGTCGCCGGCTTGCCGTCGAGCGTGTAGCGCACTTCGAGCTTCTTCCCCTCGCCGCTGGCGGGATCACCGAACGGGTCGTTGCCCACCTCGAGCCGCACCCGGCCGTCCTTCACCACGCGGCTGACGGCGCTGGTCACCGTGATCGTCTTGCCTGCCACCGGCTTGGCATCCTCGAACACGCCGTAGGTCGCCGCCACGATCTCGAGTGCCGGGGCCTGCGGCTGTGCCCACAGGCTTCCCGCCGACAGGCAAAGGCCGAGCAATCCGAGGCACAGGGCGAGGCGGCGCGTCATGTGAGGTCTCCAAGGCAACAGGGTGATGAAACCGGGTGGACGTGGTCGCGTCTGGTCGGCGGTGGCGCCGGGTGCGGCACCTCGGGCGAGTCGCGGCGGCCGCGACTGTGCCGGGCTCCGATCATAGCCCCGTCAGACGGGGCGTGAGAGGAGGCTCGCCGCCGCCGTGTCGAGGTGGAGGCTCACCGCGCCGGGAGCCTCCCGGAGGATCGAGGCGGGGCAGGCGGGGCTCACCGGGCCCTCGACGCGCCGCGCACGGCCGCCGCCTTCCGCGCGTCGGGCACCGAGCAGACGATCCGGTGGCTGTCGAGGATCCGCCGCACGCTCATCGAGATCGCCTGGGTCGGCACCCGTGCCAGGTCGGGGAACCAGCCCTCCCCCACCTGCTGCCGCCGGCAGGCCTCGTCGAGATCGACCACCAGATATGGCGCCGTCGTCGTGAAGTCGGCCGGGGGGTCGTTGAAGGCGAGGTGGCCGTTTTCACCGATGCCGATCAGCGCCAGGTCGAAGGGGCCGGCCGGCACGAGCCCGGCCAGGCGCCGGCATTCGGCGGCCGGGTCGGTCTCGGCGTCGATCGCGTGGAAGGCAGCCGGCGGCACCGGCAACCGTTCCACGAAACGCTCGCGGAGGTAGCGGCGAAAGCTCGCCGGATGATCGGCGGCGAGGCCCGCGTATTCGTCGAGGTGGAACGCCGTGACGCGCGACCAGTCGATGCCCGGCGCGGCAACGAGCGTGTCGAGCGTGGCGAACTGGCTGGCGCCGGTGGCCACGACGATCGTCGCCGTGCCACAGGCGGCGAGCGTGTCACGGATCACGGCGGCCGCCTCGGTGCCGGCGGCGCGGCCGAGGGCGGCGGGATCGGGATGGATGTGGAGTTGCATGGGGTGCGTCATGCCAGGGAGAGGTGCCAGGGACCCGTGCCAGGGACGATCGGGAAGGGACGTCCCGCGGGTGGGTGACCGCGCGAGCGGGGGATTCCAGACGTCAAAACTGGTCGGAGCCGAACTGGGCCTCGTAGCGATCGGCCGCGTGGGCCACGGCGTAGGCGTGGATCCGCAGTTCGTCGGCGTCGAGCGTCTCCAGCACCATGTCGGCCGACACGACCACCAGCATACCTTCCGGTGTGTCGGCCAGGCCGTAGCGCGCGAAGCGCATCGATTCGTTGAGGCGCAGGATTTCGATCGCTTCCTTCCGCGACAGCCAGCGCCACCACCGCCGGGGGACGAGCCGGGCCGGTGAATAGATCGTGAGCATCGGCTTGCCGTTGGGGCCCTGGCCGGTCACGCGCACCAGCACCCGCTGCGAGCGGTAGCCGCCGGTGTCGAAGTCCATCACGTAGACTTTCCCCTGTTCGTCGATCCGACCGCGGAGGGCTGCCAGGGCCGCGACATTCTCCACCTGCCGCAGCAGGGCCAGCGTGTCATCGGCCATCGCGCTGTCTCTCCCGTTGGTACTGCTCGGCGATGTGGTCGCACGCCTCGGGGACCACGCCGAGGCGCTCGGCGAGTTGCCGCAGCCGGGCCATCTCCCCGTCGCTCACCGTGCCGTCGGCGCTGGCCACGTCGTGGAGGCCGTACATCACCCGGTGCAGCTCCAGGCCGGTGAACTTCTTGCGCCGGCCGCGGAACGCCGCCGTGAACCGCTCCCAGCACGGGGCGTCGTCGGTGGCCGCCGCCGCGGCCGTCGCCGCCAGGTCGATCCCCGGCGGGGTCACGGTCGCCAGCCGCTGCCACTCGCTCGGGCTCACGTAGCCGTCGGCGAGGGCCACCAGCAGTCCGCCCCAGAAAAACAGGTCGCGGAGGAGCGGGTCGGCGAGCGTGCCGCCGCGGCCGGCCGGTTCCATCATCGCCAGCATCCCGTCGATCGCCTCGTTGGCGGCGTCGATCCGCTCCCCGCCGCCGGCGGCCATCGCCTCGGAGAAGAGGAGCATGGCCCGCATCCGCAGCGGGGGGAAGGGATGGGAGATGTGGTGGAAGCCGCGGTCCCCTTCGGTGATCACCTCGTCCACGAGCCGCTGCCACTGCGCCGCAAAGCTTTCCGGCGACGCCACCACGAGGTTCGACACGATCCCCGACGCCACCTTGAACAGCGCCCGGGCCGCCGCCGTCAGCGACCCGCACACCGCCAGCCCCATCCGGTCGGCGGAGATCTCGGCGGCGCGTTGCCAGGCGCAGATCCTCGTCGCCTCGGCGGGGGGCAGGGCGGGGTCGGCGAGGAGCGCACCGGCGAGGACGTCGAGGTGGCCGAAGGCAGCGTGTCCGAACTCGTGGCCGAGGACGTATTGCAGCTCCGCGGCGTCGAGGTGATTGACGGCGGCGCTGGCCAGGGCGATGAACGTGCCGGTGCGCCCCGGCGTGATGAAGGCGTTCATGTCGCCGGAGTTGTAGACGAAGCAGTCGACGTGCTGCACCTGGGGGAACTCGCGGCGGATCCCCTCGACTGCCTCGGCAAGATGCGGGAGCACCCCGGGGTCGACCATCACCGCGCCGGCGAGCATGCCGGTGCGGCTCGTCTGCCGGGCGAGCTCGTAGGCGGGGCTGCCGAGCCGGCTGCGGATGGCGTCGCTGGCCATGATCTCGGCCAGCAGCCGCGCGTCGGCGGGATACCGCCAGCGGGCGTGGTCGTCGATCGGCACGGCGGCCTGCACCGGGGGTTGCATCACCGCGGTCCCTGGTCGTGTGGTCGGTCGTGTGGGTGGGGAGATCGCGGGGCCGGCGTCGTCATTCGTCACTCAGCAGCACCGCCCACCCGGTGCCGCCGGAGAGGTGTGCCAGGGCGATCTTCACCGCCGCCATCATCGGGTAGGCGAGGATCAATCCCAACACCCCCCACACCCAGCCCCAGTAGGCGAGCCACAGGAACATCAGCACCGGGTCGAGGTTCAGCTCCCGGCCGGAGAGGCGGATCTCGATGAAGTCGATCCACACCAGGCGGTTCACCAGCAGCAGCACCGCCAGGAGGAGCGCCGCCCACGGGCTCGTGAAGTCGAAGAACGCCAGCACGATCGGCGGGATGATGGTCACCGCACTGCCGATGTAGGTGATGTAGTTGCTGGCGAAAAACAAAAACGCCCACAAGAGCCAGTGGTCGAGCCCGAGGGCGAACATGACGAGCCCCGCCGTCGCTCCCATCCCCAGGCCGACGAGCGTCTTCACCGCCATGAACGCCTCCATCGACTCGGTGATCCCGGCGCCGATCCTCAGGATCTGCTCCCCCTGTGCCCCGGGAAACGCCCGGCGGATCTTCGCCGGCAGCTTCCGGCCGCCGAGGAACAGGAACACGAGGTACACGAGCACGAGGATGAACAGCTCCGCGATGTCGAGGCTGTGGCGAAACACGTAGTCCACGGCCGACTGCGAGCTGACGCGGAAAAAGTCGCTCAGGTCGCCGGTGTCGCGGTCGGCGCGCCCGGTGCCGGCGGGCCCGGTACCAGGAGGCCCCGCCGCGGTGAACGCATCGCCGGGGAGCCGGTCGCCAGCCACGAGGGCTCCGGTCGCATCGGCGCCTGGAGCCATGTCGGCGGCTGTCGCCGCGGTGTGCGCCGGCGGGGCGGTGGGATCGACCGGTTCATCGGTCGTGCCCGGGCGGGATGCACTGGTAGCCGGGCTCGAGTCGTCGGTGGTGGCGGGCGCCCGCGCTGCATCGGGCTCGGGCTCGGCTGCGGGTCGCTCAAACAGGTTCCAGGAGCGGAGGGTGGCGGTGGTGGTGTCGATCACGGCCATGATCCGCTGTTCGTAGCGTGGCCACTTGGCGAGGAACACGCCTGCTTCGCGGTGGACGAGTTGGCTGAAGAGGATCGTGAGGATCACCGCCACGGGGAGGAGGCTGGCGTAGGCGGTGGTGGGGCTGAGCCCGGCGCGGGTGAGGAGCCGGGCGAAGAACTGCGCCGCGTAGAACAGGAACACGGCGATGAGGAACGGCCGGAGCACGGGGCCGAGGAGTGTGAAGGCGGTGCCGAAGGCGATCACGGCCAGCACCACGAGCGACACCGTGGCGG
>RFRL01000249.1 GCA_009924545.1 Planctomycetia bacterium
GCGAACAGCGGTTCATCGCCTGTCGCCGCGGCCGTCGGATCGTCTCCCACCGCCGCTTCGAGCATCGCGATCTCGTCGCCCCGCTGGGGATAGCCGATCTCCAACTTCATCGCGAAGCGATCGAGTTGGGCTTCGGGCAACGGGTAGGTACCG
This sequence comes from Planctomycetia bacterium, assembly GCA_009924545.1. GTDB lineage: Bacteria > Planctomycetota > Planctomycetia > Pirellulales > UBA1268 > F1-20-MAGs016. The sequence continues at coordinate 154 of RFRL01000249.1, forward strand.
TGCTGCTCGTGGGGGTTTTGGGTCGCGATGACGAAGAAGCCGTGGGACAGCGACCGCCGGTGGCCATCGACGGTCACCTGCCGCTCCGCCATGGCCTCGAGCAGCGCGCTTTGCGTCCGCGGCGTCGCCCGGTTGATCTCGTCGGCGAGGAGGATGTCGGCGAACACCGGACCGGGCCGGAAGTCGAAGTCCCGCGACTTCTGGTCGAAGATCGAGAACCCCGTGATGTCGCTGGGGAGCAGGTCGGGTGTGCACTGGAGGCGGGCAAAGGTGCCGCCGAGCGCCGCCGCGAGCGCTTTGGCGAGCGTCGTCTTGCCCAGTCCGGGGCGATCCTCGAGGAGCAGGTGTCCGCGGGCGAGGAGGCATTCGAGCACCCGCTGGATCACGTCCGGCTTCCCTTTGATCACGTGCGTCAGACGGTGTCGGACGGCGTCGACAAGCTCCCTGTCGGTGGCGATGGTTGTGGTCGTCGTCATCGTGCCGCTCATCGTTCCCCCTCCGCTGCCCGGCGCACCCGGGCCCACGACCAGACGCGGTTGGCAAGGTCCTCCAGCGCCGCCGCGGACGCCCGGTCGATCGTCAGGTCGGTGGGCGCGTAGAGGGCCGCGTCGACCGTCGCCAGGGCCGTCGGCGGCGCCGCCAGCCCACCGCGACCGGCCAGGTCGAGGAGCCATCGCGTCGGCGTGACGTGTCGAGGCCGCGGAAGACCGGCGCGGCGGCAGCGCCGATCGAGCCGCGCGACGAGTCGCAGCACCGCCTCACGGCCGGATCGCCCGACGAACACGCGCGACGACCTGTCGTCGCCGAGGTCCGCCAGCCGCCGGCGGAAAACACACGCCAGCAGGATGGCCACCGCGAGGAGCGTCGATTCGGCCGGGTGGTTGGCGATGGCGGTCGCCGTCGCGTGCAGGGTTTCCCACACCCGTTCGCTGATCGTCGGGAGCGGACCGAGGACGTCGTAGCCCGGCGTCGGCTCGAGGGTGGCGTAATGGTCGTGGGCCACCGCCAGTTCGACCCACACGTGCACGTCCTCGGGCAGCACCGCGGTGTGGCCGGGGCCGCGCTCAAAACGCTCCGGGCGGGCATAGAACCCGGTGACGAGCCGCGCCGAGTAGCCTGCCGAGCGCAGCGCCCACACGGTGGCGGAGGCGAACAGGTGGTCCGGCCCTCTGCGGGACCGGAGCAGGAATTCGGCGACCGCGTGGCGGCAGCCGTCGGGGACGCGGTACTCGGGATCGAGACGGTTCCCAGAGCGGATGGTGGCGACGATCCGCTCCACCTGCGGCCATCCCCACGGAAGACCCTGCACCCACGATGCCACGAGCTCGCCGACCGCCCGGGACTCGGCATCGTCGCCGTACTGCCGGTACGACGCCGGTCCGGCTTGGATGAACAGCGGGAATGCTCCGCGGCGGCGCGGATCCTCGACGCGGGATTGGAGGTGGATGGGCAGCAGATCCGGGATCGACTCCCGGTCGAGTTGGAGGAGTCCGGGTTGGGCCCAGGCGTAGAAGTCGGCACGGTCGAGTCGATCAATGTGCACACCCACCAGACGGTTGGGTGTCGGGATGCGGTTGGACCGCAGCCCGATCACGCGCACGGCGTGCGTCTCTGGCGCGGCGTACGAATCCCGCCAGACGATCGACTCCATCCGCAACCACGGGCGGCTGGCGACCGACTCGATCGCCAGTCGCGGCACGATTTCCTCGGGGGAAGCCGCCGTTTCGGGGTGCCAGGCAACGCCGTCGAAGCGATCGAACGACTCGAGGCGGAGATGGAGGGGGACTCGTCCCTGGAGGTGGAACAGCGCCCGCGAGTGCGTGTCGTGGATCCGGGAGCGGTCGGGTCGGGCCGGTTTGCGCACCAGCGAGAACTCGCGCCCGGCCTTGCGGGCGGTGGCGGCGTCGTGGCGCTCGGGCGATCGGTTTGTTTCCGCTGGCAAACTGATCGCCCGTTCGGTCCGCTCCACCTTCCGCGGCTCGCTGTAGGTGTCGTCGAACAGGTCGTACAACGACGGCTCATGTGAGGTCATGAACGGTGCGTCGTCCAGCGGCGCGAAGCTCCGGACGTTCTCCAGCCCCGCCACCAGCGCATCGCCGTCACCCACCCCACTTGTCGCCTGGGGTGAACCCCGATCCTGGCCACCGGAGGTGGGCATGAAGCCGTCGAGCGCCCGGATCCGGTGTCCGGTCACGGGGATCGCTGCCAGGATCAGCACCAGCCCGGCGGGCGCGGCCGCCAGCCAGCCGTGCGGCCGGCGCTGGCGGTGCGCCGTGACGATCCGGCGGTCGAGCGAATCCCTGTAGCTCGCCGCCAACCACCATGCCCCGGCCAGCGCGAAGGCGACGACGACCCACTGGATCCACGGGGTATCGGTCACGGCACAGGAAAAGACCACGAGGAAGGTGGCCAGCAATCCACCGACGCGCCGGGAGTGGGGCAGGTGGGACCATGCCGCCAGCAGCAGCACCAGGTTGCGGAACACCACCAGCGGCACCTGCTCGGGCGCGATCCCGCTGCCCACGGCGGAGCGGATCGCCAGTTCCAGCCCGCAGGCGAGCAGCGCCCCGGCGACGACGACGGTTCCCCGGAGGATCGGCGCCGTGGCGAGCCAGTTGCGGCGCGCCACGCCCCGCGCCGCGCCGGCGACCACAGCCGCCCCACATGCCACGGCAGCACCGGAGGCGATCGCCCGGTCGGGCGTGTCGAGGGACAGCGTCGCAGCGTGGAACGTCGCCGCAGCGAGGACCGCCAGTGCGACCGACGGGAGGTGGGGGGCCGAGCGGGCGTCGTCACCCTCACGGCGCGCGCGTGTTTCAGCCAGCACGGCAGAGCCCTTTCCACGCCTGGCGGAACGCCTCGCCCCCGGTCCCCTCGACACGGAGGCAGCGGCCTGCGAGGCCGGTGTGGGGGGCGCTGGTGCCGAGCACGACCCACAATCGATCGCCATGGACGTGGCGGTGCTCGGTCCGGAGTGCCAGGGCGTGTTGGCTGACGACTGTCACGTGAAACACGCCGCAATCGCGGGGATGGATGCGCTGGCAGCCACCCTGTGCCGCCGTGCATGCGGTGGGGGCAGGACGGAGTCGCGCCAGGGCGTCGAGGAGGCGGCGGCGACCCGGTTCACCCGCTTCGACCGTGATCGTGTGGTGACCGTGGCACAGTTCGACGTGGGCGTTGGCACGCTGGTAGGCGAGGGCGATGCTGGCCACGATCCGCAGTGCTTCCTCGAGCGATCCCTGAGGGCCGGTACCGGTATGGAGGGCCGGATCGGAGTCGAACTCGACGCGCACCGCGGACAGCACGGGGGCCTGCCGCTCGCTGACGACCATCGTGCCGGTCCGCGCCGTGAGCGGCCAGTGGACACGGCGCAGTGAATCGCCGGGGCGAAAGGGCCGTGTGCCACTGGCATCGCCCGACTCGCCGGCGCGCGATGAGGCGACGAGGTCGTCCGCGGGTCGTGTCGCGGCGGCGTCGAGGAGCGTGTCGAGGGACACGGTGAGCGGCCAGACGAGCAGCGGTCGATCGACGGTGACCAGGCGCGCCGCGGTGCGCAGGCCGAAGGGAAAGCCGGTGACCAGTCGGGGAGGATTCCCGGGATGGCAGCCCCGGCACCGTGGCGTGCACTCCCAGGTGAACGTCGACGTCGACCAGCCAGGGATCCGAGGCAGTGCGGCCCGCTCGACGGTCCCAAGATCGGCCTCGGCGAACACACCCCACGCCGGCCATGGCCACCGGTTCGCCACCGTCAGTTCAACCCGGACCGACTGCCCTTCGGTCACACGCGGTTGCCGGAAGTCGAGGCGGGCGGAAAGACCACGGAGGCTGATCCCGGGCCATGCGCTTCCGAGGAGGAGGAGGGTGAGCAGCGCCGCACAGGCCACCACTGCCACAGGTTTGGCGAACCAGGCGCACAGACCTGCGGTGACAAGCGCCACCGTCAGGCAGGCGGCGGGGTGGCGGAGACGGCGGAGCCAGCGTTCTCCGCCGGGCCAGATGTCGCGCGACAGGGCGTTGCTGACGACCGTCGTGATCGAGCGGAAATGCGCTGCCATCGCCATGGACCCCGTTTCCCCGTCCGCCGGCGCCGCTCAGGCACCTGCGACTGTGCAACAATAGCAAATGATATGCGATTGCATATATGGTACTGGCGAAAGCGGGGATGGCGAGAAACCGGTTTCAGCGGGCCGACCACGGGGATCTCAGCGTGCCGGTGTCGGGGGGTAGCTATCGCGACGTCGCCGGTGAACAGTTCGTCGCTCGGCGCCCGCCGTCCGCTTCAGGGGCGCCCGGCCGCCGCGCGGGGCCGGCGCGGCTGGTCGCGGGCGGGATCGGCTGCCGGATTGGGCGACGGGAACTGGGCCCCGACCGCCGCCAGCCAGCCGTCGAGCTTGGCCGCCAGGGTGGCCAACCTCTCGGGTTCCGCACCCGCCAGATCGCGCGACTCGCCAGGGTCGCGCGCCAGGTCGTAGAGCTCCTGCCGGCCATCCTCGTAAAACCGCACCAGCCGCCAGTCGCCCGCGCGGAGCGCGGAGTAGGGGGTGGCGCCTCCCGGATGGTAGTGCGGATAGTGCCAGTAGAGCGCGTCGCGGTCGAGTGATCCGCCGCGGAGCACCGGCGCCAGGCTCATGCCGTCGAGCGGCTGGCCCGGCGCCGCCCCGACGCCAGTGAGGTCGAGGATCGTGGCGGTGATGTCGGGGGTGATCGCCGGCACCGCCGTCGTCCTTCCGGGCGCCGTGACCCCGGGCCACGACACGATCAACGGCACGCGCACCCCACCCTCATAGGCCGAGCCCTTGCCGGCGCGGAGCGGCGCGTTGTCGGTGATCGGCAGCAAGCCGCCGTTGTCGGCGGTGAACACGATCGCCGTCGAGTCGCGGAGGCCGAACCGGTCGAGGGCGGCGACGATCGTCCCCAGGCTGTCGTCGACGCTCTCCACCATCGCCGCATACGTGGCGTTCTTGTGTGCGGGGTTGCCGCCGGGGCCCGCACCACCCGCGTACTTCGCCGTCACCGCGTCCTTCGCCTGGAGCGGCGTGTGGACGCAGGAGTGGGGCAGGTAGAGGAAAAACGGTTCGGCGCGGTGGGCCTCGATGAAGGCCACCGCCTCCGCCGCCTCGCGGTCGGTGAGATACTCCCCGGCCGGGCCATCGGCGAGCGTGGCGATGCCGTAGGGAGAGAAGTAGCTCGGCGGCTGGCCGCGGTCGGTGCCGGCCCGGTTGATGTCGAAGCCCTGCTCGGTGGGCGAGAGCCCGGGGCCGCCGAGGTGCCACTTGCCGATGCTCGCCGTGGCGTAGCCGGCCCCCTTGAGGCGCTCGGCCACGGTCACCGCTTCCAGGGGAAGGTGCTTTTGC
>RFRL01000250.1 GCA_009924545.1 Planctomycetia bacterium
GCTGGTCGTCGGCGCGGTGACGTTGCTGGATGGATCCGCCCTCGTGGCCGACGTCGACCCGCTCGCGCTGGCGGCCGACCTGCTCGTGGTGCGCGGCGATCTGGCGCTCGCCGGGACGGTGGGGCTCACCGTGGTCGATCCGACCGCCACGGGGAGCCTGGTGCCGCGCGGCACGACCTTCACCCTCGTCAACTACACCGGCTCCTGGACGGCGGGCTGTTCACTGTCGGTGCGGGCGTCGTGGCCAACGGAGGCTGGTTCACCGCCGCTGGCAACACCTGGCAGATCGACTACGCGGCCACCAGCGGCGGCATCAATTTCACCGCCGACCAGACGTCTGGCCGGTTCATCACCATCACCGCCGTGCCGGAGCCGGGGGGGATCGCGCTGGCCGCGGCGGGCATCGCCCTGGCGGCGTGGCGCGTGGCGGTGCGCCGCCGCGGACGCCGGTCGCCGGGCTTCAGCCGCCAGCCAGTTCCGCCACCGGACGGGTGAGGACGTCGGGGGGCGTGAAGCCGCGCTCCCGGAGGTCGGCGATCGCCAGGCCGCCGGTGCGCTTGGCGAGGCGCCGACCGGCCGCATCGCAAACCAGGTCGGCGTGGCACCACCGCGGCGCGGGCCACCCCAGGGCCTCGCCCAGGAGGATCTGCCGGGCGGTGCTCGTGAGCAGGTCGGCGCCGCGCACCACCTCGAGGATGCCCATGGCGTGGTCGTCGGCGACGACCGCCAGTTCGTAGGCCGGCAGGTCGTCGCGCCGCCAGACGACGAAGTCGCCGAAGTCGACGCCGGCGGTGCGGCTCACGCGTCCCTGGAGGGCGTCGTCGAAGGTGATCACCCGGCCGTCGGGCACGCGGAACCGCCACGGCACGCCCCCCGGCGCACCGGCCCGCTCGCGCCGCGCCGGGCGCAGCGCCGGCGGGAAGATCGGGTCGGCGTCGTCGGCGACGGATTCGTGTGGGGCGGTGGCCGCTTCCTCGACGTCGCGCCGCGAATGGGGGCTGGGATAGATCGCGCCGGCGGTCTCCAGACGGCGCCAGATGTCGAGGAACCAGGCCGTGCGTTCGCTTTGCCGGTAGGGGGCGTGCGGCCCGCCCACGTCGGGTCCCTCGGTCCACTCCAGCCCGAGCCAGCGCAGGTCGACAAGCACCGCGGCGATAAACTCCGCGCGGCAGCGCGGGCCGTCGAGGTCTTCGATCCGCAGCACGAGCCCCGCGCCGGCGGCGCGTGATGCTGCGAGGGCGAACGTGCGCGCGTGCCCGACGTGGAGCAGGCCCGTGGGAGTCGGCGCGAGCCGGCCACGGAGGCCGCGGGCCGGAGCCCCGGTCGCGGTGCTCACGCCAGCCACCAGTTGCCGGTGGCGAGGACGAATGCGCCCAGCGCCAGGTTGGTGCCGGCGTGGGCGAGGATGCAGTCGATCGGCTGCCGTGTGGCGGCGGCGATCCCGCTCACCGCGGCGAACCACACCGCCGCCGCCACCGCCTCCGCCGGGTGGGTGGCCACGCCGTAGGCCACGCAGGCCAGCGCCGCCGCGGCGGTGAGGGTGCCGAAGGGGACGCGCCAGAACTCTTCGTTGACGACGGTGCGCATGAGGAACCCGCGGAGGAACAACTCCTCGGCGATCGGTACCGCCACCACCAGTCCCAGCGCTCGCACCGCCAGGAAGGCCCAGGTGGCGGGGGTGCCCTCCCCGAGCGCGTCGAAGGGATTGAAGCCCGCCCGGGCGCCGAAACCGAAATCCCAGCCCGCATCGCGCTGCAGCGTGGCCAGCACCACCCAGGGCACGACGAGCGCCACCCCGAGGAGCGGCGGCCACCACGATGGCCGCCCCAGCCACGCGGCGAGGTCGCGCCAGCACCAACCGATGGCGACGAGGGTGGCCACGACCTGGAGGGCGTAGACCCAGGGGTAGGCCGAGAAGGGGATCCCCAGACTCCCGGCCAGGCCACCGCCCTCTGCGGAGGGGAGGAGGGCACCGGCGAGCATGTAGGTCGACAGTGGGGCCAGGCAGGTGATCCACGGCTGGCGGGGGCCATGGTCGGCAACGCCGGCGGGTGTCCCGGGCTGGCTCACCGGCTGGTTGTCGGGCTCGGTCATGGGACCTCGCGGGCGATGCGGAGCGGTAGCAGGGACCTGTCTGCGGCGGAACTCGTGCCGCCACCCGTCCTGCCGGGGGTGGCTCGCCTGTCCCCCTGGGTGCGAGCCGAGTATATTCCCGGAGTCGGTGCCCTCCCCTGGACCGCCGTTTCCGCGCGGTTCGTCCCCCGTTCCTCACCCCTTCCCCGCAGGTGGATCAAGGCTTCCATGGATCTTTCCAAGCTCCGCAACATGGGCATCTCGGCCCACATCGACTCCGGCAAAACGACCCTCTCGGAGCGGATCCTGTACTACGCCGGCCGCATCCACCGGATCCAGGAGGTGAAGGGGGGCGGTGACGGTGCCACCATGGACTACATGGACCTGGAGCGCGAGCGCGGGATCACGATCACCAGCGCCGCCACCAGCGTGAAATGGGGCGACTGCGACATCAACCTCATCGACACCCCCGGCCACGTCGACTTCACCGTCGAGGTGGAGCGCAGCCTCCGCGTCCTCGACGGGGCGATCCTCGTGCTCTGTGCCGTGGGCGGCGTGCAGAGCCAGTCGATGACGGTCGACCGGCAGATGAAGCGGTACAAAGTGCCGCGGCTGGCGTTTGTCAACAAGATGGACCGCACCGGGGCCAACTTCGAGCGCGTCGTGAAGCAACTCCGCGAGAAGCTCGGCTGCGATGCCGTGCCGATGCAGATCCCCATCGGCAAGGAGGACAAGCTCCAGGGGGTGATCGACCTGGTGGCGATGAAGGCCATCCTCTTCGACGGCGACAACGGCGAGCACGTGCGCGTCGAGCCGATCCCGGGCGACCTCCAGGAGGCCGCCAAGACGGCCCGCCACGCCATGCTCGAGAGCCTGGCGATGTATTCCGATTCGCTCATGGAGAAGCTCCTGTCCGAGGAGGCGGTGAGCGAAGACGACATCCACGCGGTGGTCAAGCAGGCGGTGCAGAACCAGAGCATCACCCCGGTGTTCTGCGGCTCGGCCTACAAAAACAAGGGTGTGCAGCCCCTCCTCGACGCGGTTGTCCGCTACCTCCCCAACCCGGTGGAGCGGAAGGTGATCGCCAAGAAGTGGGACAAGCCCGACGAGGCCTTCAACCTCGAGCCCGAACCGAAGAAGCCGCTGGTGGCGATGGCCTTCAAGATCGTCGACGATCCCTACGGCCAGCTCACGTTCATGCGGCTCTACCAGGGCTCGATCAACAAGGGCGAGGCCTACATCAACCAGCGCACCGGCCAGAAGCAGCGTTTCAGCCGCATCGTGCGCATGCACGCTGACAAGCGCGAGGAGATCGACTCCGCGGAGGCCGGCGACATCGTGGCGGTGATGGGCGTGGATGCCGCCAGCGGCGACACCTACGCCGCGGAACAGAAATACTGCACGCTGGAAAACATGTTCGTGCCGGAGCCGGTGATCAAGATGGCGATCACCCCGGTCAACCGCGACGGCCTCGACAAGCTGGGCAAGGCCCTGCAGCGCTTCACGCGCGAGGATCCGACGTTCCGCATGAGCACCGACGAGGAAACGGGCGAGACGCTCATCGCGGGGATGGGCGAGTTGCACCTCGACATCTACGTCGAGCGTATCAAGCGCGAGTTCAAGGTGGAGGTCGAGGTGGGCGCGCCGAAGGTGAGCTACCGCGAGGCTCCCACGAAGGGCACCCCCTACGACTACAAGCACAAGAAACAGACGGGTGGCTCGGGCCAATACGCCCACATCATCGGCCACCTCGAGCCGCTGCCGGAGGAGTCCGCCGAGAACTTCATCTTCGAGGACGCGGTGGTGGGTGGCCGCGTGCCGCGGGAATACATCCCGTCGGTGGAGAAGGGCTTCCGCGCGGTGCTCGACAAGGGGCCGATCGCCGGCTTCCCGATCGTGGGGGTGAAGGCCACGCTCGAAGACGGCTCCTACCACGACGTCGATTCGTCGGACATGGCCTTCCAGATCTGCGCCCGGGCGGGCTTCCGCGAGGCGTTCCTCAACACGAAGCCGGTGCTCCTCGAGCCGATCATGAAGATGGAGGTGGAGGTGCCCGCCGACTTCCAGGGGCCGGTGACGGGCGAGCTCAACAAGCGTCGCGGCCTCATCATCTCCACCGAGACGGTGGGCAACACTTCGACGATCGTGGCCGAGGTGCCGCTGGCCGAGACCTTCGGCTACTCCACCGACCTGCGGAGCATGACGCAGGGGCAAGGGGTGTTCACGATGGAGTTCTCGAAGTACCGGCCCACCCCAGGCAACATCCAAAAGGAAATCATCGAGACCAAGAAGAAGCAGGATCTCGTGGCGGCAAAGTGAGGGCCGCAAGGCCCTCACTTCAAGCCAGCATTGCCCTCCCGCGAGGGCCGCAAGGCCCTCACTTCAAGCCAGCATTGCCCCTGAACCCACGACAGCCAGTGCCGGCCAGGCACTGGCTGTTTTGTTGGTGCATGGGTGGTGACCGCGCATGCCTTGCGCCATGAATCCTCCGCTCAGGCAGGCACAGCGGTCGTCCGCTCGAGGAAGCCCAGCGGTCCTCCGCTCTGGCTCGACAGAGGGGAGCGCCCCTCGCGCCTCTGCCCTCGCATCGACCCGCAGCCACGGGTGACGGGCCGATGCGAGGGCGACGGCGGAGGGGCTTCGCGGGTCCTTTGAAGGGGGGGCAGCCCCGTTGGCGTGCGGTGGTGGGCGGACGAACACCCCGCACGGCCGCTGCGTCTAGCGCTGCGGTTGGAGTAGCTGATCCCCGCCTGCTGCCTCCTACCTTCCGCCCCGGCGAGACCTGGGAGGGGTGCCCCTGCCGTGAGAGCCGGGCTCGCTGGCCAGCGGAGCCATGGATGGCGGAGCGCAGCCAGCGTGCAGCGAGCGGAGGCCAGGATGGCCGCAGCGAGAGTCCGGCGACACGGCTGGGGCATCCCCGACCTTACGCAGCCTTTGACTGGCCGAGGTGGAGGGGCCGGAAGGCCGGAGCGAGCCGGCGGCATCGGCGGAGGCCAGGACTGCCGTAGCGAGCTCACCCCGCCAGCTTCTCGGGTGGCCCACTGCTTCCCTCGGCGGCATCCCCCGGCTCGCCAAACTCCAGGTCGGTGACCAGGAGGAGGTCGATGATGTTCATCGAGTCGTCGGGCTGCATCACGACGGTGGTTCTTCCCGACGGGCTGGCCAGGGCCCATTCAGGATGGCGCACGGGCACGGCCCGGCCGTCGGCGAGATGGAGAGCGAACGGCCGGAACGGCCGGGCACGGAGGGCATCGCGGAATTGCTCGACGGTCATGGCTTTTCTTTCCGGAAAGCGTGTCTGCCCGCTCGTTGAGTGTACCGGTGTCCATATCCGGGTCAACCGCTTGCGCACCGGGCAGTGCGCGCAAAAAACCGGCGGGCCTACTCGCGTAAGCCCGCCGGTTGGTTTGACCGCG